>JBJTJO010000274.1:0-10776 GCA_046095965.1 Planctomycetaceae bacterium | reverse complement strand
CCGCGAACTCGCCGACGTCGTACTCGCCGACGCCCTGCCCCTGCGGCTGTCGTTCGTGGAGGGCTCGGCCGCGGCGAGCGTGCCCGCCGACTTCTCCGCCGCCCCCGGCGACGACGGGGCCACCGTGCTCACCTGGCGGCCGCAACCGGTGTGTCACCGCACGATCGTGCGGAACCTGACGAAGCCGCTCCCACCCGCGGGCAGCGGCTCGCGCAGCCGCCAGGTGAGCACGGTGGCCCCGTCGTCGCCGGGGGCGGCGGAGAAGTCGGCGGGCAGGCTCGCCGCGGCCGAGCCCTCCACGAACGACAGCCGCAGGGGCAGGGCGTCGGCGAGTACGACGTCGGCGAGTTCGCGGTCGCCGGAGTTGAGCACGTAGATCGTGAAATCGAGCTCCTCGCCGGGCCGCGCGGTGTCGCTGCCGGCCTGCTTGCAGAGCGTGAGTTCGGCGCGGCCCGGCTCCTCGAAGCGGAGCGTGGCCGTGCCGCGGTCGGCCGCCACGACCTCGGCCGACCGGCCATCGACGATCACGTTGGCCGCCTTCACGCACGTCCACGCCACCGGCACGGCGAAGCCCACCGCGACGTGCGGCCGCTGCGACCGCCGCGCGAGTTCCGGCTGGTCCATGGCGACCCGGGCCGCGGGCTGCACGCGTCCCTGGTCCTCGTGAGGCATGTCGCCCTGGTCCACGGCGAGCGGGCCGAGCCGCTCCTGGATCGCGACGCCCGGCAGGGCCTTGCGCGCCGCCTCGGGCTGCAGGGCCTGCGCGCGCTGGATCACCGGCAGCCGCAGCGCCTCCTCGTCGGGATGCTCGTCGAGCGCGAGGCCCCGGGGCCCCTGCGGCGCGGCGTCCTCGAACGGCCGCACCACCTCGCGGACCGATGCGAATCGCGGCGCGAAGACGCAGGCGCAGTTCGAGGTGGCGATGTGGACCTCGGCGGCGTCGGGCCCCTCGTCGGCCTGGTAGCGGGCCACCGTGTCGCCGGCCGTGAGGTTCCGCAGGCCGTCGGCGCCGACCGGTTTCGCCGGCGCGCCCGCGTCGCCGCCGTCGCAGACGAGGCAGGGGGCCACGCGCGGCACGGAGCCGGGCAGGCAGATCACGGTCGGACACGCGCCCGTCGCGCACGCGCCCGTCGGGCAGGTCGCGGCGGGGCCGCAGGTCCGGCACGCGCGGCAGCCCGGCGCGGGACGCCGTCCACGGCACGCCGCGCACTCCGCGCCGACGCGGGGCAGGGGAGGGCAGGGGGCCTCGAGCCCCGTTCGCACCACGGCGCGTTCGGCCGAGGGTGATGGCGCGACCGGGCCGTCACCGCGCCGCGCCAGACGGGCGGGCTCCGCGCCGGAGGCGGGACGGCACGAGGCGAGGATCAGCGCGGCCGACGCGATCGCGATGATCCGCATCCAGCGCAGGCACGGCGGGAGGTCACGGTCGCGGGTCATGGCGTCCCGTCGGTGGTTGGCATGCGGTTGCCGATCACGAGTTCCGCGACCGGTTCGCCGAGCGTGCGGGCCACGTCGAGCGCGTCGTCGCCGGGACGGACGTCGAACCAGCCGGCCGGCACCACGTCGGGGCGGTCGGGCTCGCACGCGAGGTAGACGATGCGGCGGACGTGGGCGCCGGCCGCGGCGGCTCGCAGGTCGTCCGCGTCGATCACGACCTCGACCGGAAACCGCCAGGCCGTGCCCGGCGGCACGTCGAGCCTCGCGAGCGGCCGGATCGACGGGAAGAGTTCGACGCCCTCGTGCCCCTCGATGCCGCCGACCCGCAGGCGATAGGCCTGCCCCACCACGAGCCCCATGCGGAGCGGGCCGGGCCGCAGTGGCGACCAGCCCGCGGCCGTCTCGATCGCGATCAGCGCGCCCTCGGGGCCGCGGATCTCGACCGGCTGAACGCCCTCGGGGAGCACCGATTCCGGACGGGGACCGGGCTGAGGCCGCCGCTGGAAGCCAATCGCTCCCGGTGACGGAATTTCGGCGAATGGGTCCACCGCATCCGCCCCGGCAGCCCGATGGGAAGATCCCACCAGGGCAGCGAGGACGAGGGCGGCGGTCGCCGGCAGCCAGCGCACGGACCGCAGCGCGGTCCCGGTCCGGAAAGGGTGTGAGGTGCTCCTGATGGTGGCGTTGGTGTGTGGCATGACTGACGGGGCGGGTCGGGGGCGGTCGGGCTGAACGCCGCGGCGGCGCCCGTCAGTCGAGCGGCTCCGGCGGGCAGGGCATGCCGCCGCCGATGATCAGGCCGGGGCCGAGGGCGTCGGGATCCTCTCCACCGTTGCCGACGAACCGCTTCCGGTCCTCCGGCGGCTGGTGGAGCTTGATGTGCGGCACGTCCTGCCGCTCCGAGACGTAGGCGTGGCGGGCCGGCTTCGGATAGCTCAGGCCGGGAGCCTGCTGCACGTGGAGGCCGACGGCACGGGACGGCGGCGGCAGGTGGACCTTCGTGTGGTTCGTGATCGAGTGGCGCTGCAGGCCCGCGGGAATGCCGAGCGGCACGTGCGCCGGACCGGGGAGGCCGATCGGCGTGCCCACGTAGGGCATGCCGTACTGCGGCGCGGTCATGCCCGCGACGAACGCCGGGGGCAGCTGCGACGGGTCGCCGCCGCAGGGCATGCCGAGCGGCGCCGCGACGCCGCAGGGTGCGTCGCCGGGGCCGCCGGCGCCGGTCGAGGCGAGCGGCACGGCCACGCCCGCCGACCCGTCGGCGGAGCCGGACTGCAGATCCTTGTTGCCGATGCGGATGATCGCCAGGATCGAGCCGCGGCGGTCGGCCTCGACCACCGGATCGACGCCCGGATCGAGCCGCGTGCTCACGAGCGTCTCCACGCCCGCGACCGCGAGTTCCTGGTATTCGGCGTCGGGCAGGTAGACCACCTTCGTGACGAAGTTGCCCGTCGTCACCTGGTCGAGATCCTCCTCCGTGAGCTGGAAGGGGATGGCATTGTGCGCGAGGTAGGCCGCCGTCCGCGGCGTGACCGGCGCGACCTCGAGCGACGGATAGAGCTCGATGCCCTCGCGGCCGGGAATGTCGGTCACCTTGAGGCGGTAGATCGCCCCCTGCGGGAAGTCGTAGCGCCCCGGGGCGACCAGCGGCATCGAGTCGAAGGTGCCGGGCGTGCCGACGTCCCAGCGAACATGCATGCCGTCGGGCCCGATGAATCCGATCTGCGACGTCGGGGCGACCGCGGCCAGGCCGCCGGCGCCTCCTCCGTAGCCGCCGGCGAGTTCGACGCCCGACGCCTCGAGGGCCGCCTCGTACGAGGCCGGCGCGATGATGCCGGGGCCGGGGCCTTCGACCCCGGGACCGGGGTGATGCAGCATCGCGGGCGGGGGCAGCACGTTGGTGTGGGGCGTGGCGGTGGGCCGCAGTTGCGCGAGGGTGGTGAACGGCGAATTCGCCGGCAGGTGGCAGCCCGTGAGCGTCACCGCGAAGGACATTCCGACCCATCCGGGCACGCCGACCCATCCGGGCACGCGTCGAGTCGCCATCGCATCACCTCCACACCGCAAGCCACCGGTCCATCGCCGCCGGGCAAAAACCCGGCTCCCGCACCCCGATCCGGCGTGGGCCCGGCCGGGCCGGTTCCCTACACTCCGTCCGCGGCCATGCGGTCGTGCGGCCGCGAAACTCGGGTTGCCGGACAATCTTCGACCCCCGCCCGCCCGTTTCTTTGGCAAAATCCTCAAACTCGACCGGATCGTGACGCTCGCTCCCTTCACCAGATTCGCTGGCTTCCGCCGTCGCGCGGGCCGAGTCGTCGCCCGGGCCGCCGTGGCCGCTGCCACGTGCGCGGCCACGGTCGCTCCCGCGGCCGATCCGCCTCCGGCGGCGAGCGTCTACGTGCGGCGCGGGCCCGCGGTCGTCGCCCCGGCCGGCGACCGGATCGAGGACGAGGCGCAGGCGGAACGGATCGTGACCGGGGCGCTCCTCGCACTCGACCGGGCCGACCCGTTCGTGGCGAGGATCCGCCAGAAGGCGTGGGTCGGCAACCGCGTGCTCATCGGCTCGGGCCGCTACGTCCAGGCGGGCGTGGGCGAGACGCAGCGATTCCGGTTCGAGTCGCGGCTCGAATGCGTGTCCGAATCGACATCGACGCGCTCCGAGCCGTTCGAGTCCGTGGCCGTCTGCGACGGACTGTTTCTCTGGAACTATCGCCGCAGCGCCACCGATCCGCCGGCCCTGGAGCGCATCGACGTGCGGCGGGTCCGGGAAAAACTCGAGCAGCTCAAGATCCCCGATCTCGAGAGTGCCTCGCGGTATCTCGGTGGCCTGCAGCGCACGCTGTGGTCCACGCGGGAATGGTTCCAGTTCCAGGTGGCCGAGTCGGCGGACCTCGACGGCCTGCCCGCGTGGCGGGTCGAGGGACGCTGGCATCCCGAGCGGCTCGTGATGACCCTGCCGGACCTCGCGGCCGCGGCCCGGCGGCCCGGCGGGATCGAGCCGCACGAACTGCCGGAAGGTGTGCCCTGGGGCGTGCGGTTGTGGATCGGTCGCGCCGACCTGTTGCCCCGGCGCGTCGAGTGGATCGCCATTCCGGGCGACCGGCCCGTCACCGCCGCGGAGCCGGAGCCGATCGCGGTGCTCGACATCCACGACATCGAGGTCGGCGGCCGCGTCAAGGACGGCACCTTCTTCTACAAGCCCGCCGGTGCCGGCCTGATGGACGTCACGGAGGATCACATCAAGAGGCTGTTTCCCTGGCGGCACTAGCCGGCGGCCAGCCCGCGGCCACGAGCCGCACCGCGGCGGCGATCGCCGCGAGCATGCTCGCCGGATCGGCGGCCCCGGTGCCGGCGATGTCGAGCGCGGTCCCGTGCGCCACGCTCGTCCGCACGAGTGGCAGGCCGAGCGTGACGTTCACGGCGCGGTGCATGCCCAGCAGCTTGATCGGAATGTGGCCCTGGTCGTGGTAGAGCGCGACCACACCGTCGAACGCGCCGCGCGAGGCCCGCAGGAAGAGTGTGTCGGCGGGCAGGGGGCCGGCCACGTCGAGGCCCGCCGCGCGCAGCTCCGCGACCGCGGGCGCCACGAGCCGCGCCTCCTCGTCGCCGAACAAGCCCCCCTCGCCGCCGTGCGGGTTGAGGGCGGCGACGGCGATCCGTGGCCGGCGGCCCAGGAGCGCCTCGAGCAGCGGCGCGAGCCGCCGGCCCGCCGCGACGATGCCGGGCGTCGTGAGGCGGGCGACCGCGGCGCGGAGCGGTTCGTGGAGCGTGGCGTGAACGACGCCGAGGCCTCCCGAGCCGTCGGCGGCCGGCGGCAGCCAGAGCATCATCGAGGCCGCGTCGTCGGGCAGGCCGCAGGCCCGCGCGAGCAGTTCGGTGTGGCCCGGCGCGTCGTGGCCGGCGGCGCGGAGCGCCTCCTTGTGCAGCGGGCCGGTGACGAGCGCGGCGGCCCGGCCCGCGCGGACGAGCGCGGTCGCGGTCGTGACCGCGGCGGCGGCGGCCGCGCCGCGGGCCGCCAGGTCGCCCGGTGCCGCGGGGTCGGCTTCGCGGATCCCACCGGGGGCCGCCGGGATCACAAGCAGTTCGTCCGCCCGCGAGTCCCGCGCGTCGTCGGCCGCGACGACGACGCGGGACAGCACCGGGATGCCCCGGCGGCCCGCGAGCGCCGCGGCGAGCACCTCGGGGTCGGCCACGACGCGCAGCCGCGCGACGGCGTGGGCCGGCGTGGCCGCCCACGCCGCGCAGACGACCTCCGGGCCGATGCCGGCGGGATCGCCGCAGGTGAGCAGGATGACGGGCCGCGTGGCCGCGGGGGATCGGCTCATGGCTTGCGAACGTCGCCTCCACGCCGCGGTGCGCCGGACTCAGTGGCCGCGCACCCGCAGGACAGCCTATAACGGAAGCGGGCCCGGTCCATCCACCGCGGCCACTCGGTGGACGGAGGGCGAGCGGGCGATGGCGACGATGTTCTCGCGGGCGGCGTGGTTCGCGGTGGCGCTCCTGGCCGCGACCGCAGGCCTGGGGCTCTGGCTGGGCGACCTCCACGGCGTCACCGACCCGACGCGGCTGCGCTGGGGCACCGTGCACCGGCTGTCGGGTGTGTTCGCGGCCCTCGTCGTGGTGCTCGTCAACAGCCTCGCCGTCACCTACTTCATCGGCACGGGGCGGTGGTGCCGCGAGGTGGTCGAGGCGTACGGCCTCGACGCGGCGTTCATCGACCGCAGCCGGCGGCTGAAGCGGTCGGCGTTTCCGCTCGCGCTCGTCGGCATGCTCGCCGTGGTGGGCATCGTGGCCCTCGGCGGCGCGGCCGACCCGGCCACGGGCCGCAGGGGCAGCGCCGACTGGGTGACGCCCCACCTCGTGGGCGGGATCGGGCTCGCGGCCCTGATCGCCTGGCTCTTCCAGGCCCAGGTGCCGCGGATTTGCGGCCAGCAGGAGCTCATCGACGACGTCATGGTGGCCGTGCGCCGCGAGCGCGCGGCGCGGGGTCTCGAGGTCTGAGTCCCGGCCGGCTAGGGAGGAGACGTCGCGGCGGGCGCGTGGGCGGCGTGGCCGTGTGACGACCGCTCGAGGGCCGTGATGCCCCAGGCGATCACGAGGCCCAGCGCCAGCGAGGCCGTGAGCAGCACGCGGTCGTGGGAGTGGAACTGCACCTCCGGCAGGAGGTCGGCCGCGGCGATGCAGATGAAGGCGCCGGCCGCCATCGCCATCGCGATGCCGAGGATGTCGCCCTGCTGGGCGCCGAGCAGCCGGAGGCTGGCCAGGAAGCCGACGGCACCCAGCGGCACGACCAGCGAATAGGCCGCGTTGACGGCGGTCCGCCAGCGGGGCGACGCGCCGGCGCCGATCATGAGCGTGGCGATGATGGCGGCGTCGAACGGCTTGTGGACGAGGATGGCGAGGAACGTGGCGAGCCCCGAGAGGATCCCGCCGCCGTGGGCCGCGTCGGCACGGACCGACGCCGCCAGGGCCGCGCCATCCGCGAGGCTGTGGAGCGCGAGCCCGGCGAAGGCGCCCGCCCAGGCCCAGCGGCCCGCGGCCGCCGGCGGCCCGGCGGCGTGGTGGGCATGGTCGTGGGTGTGGCCGCAGGCGTGGCCGCCGTCGTCGGCCGTGTGGTGGGAGTGGCCGTGGAACGCCCGTTCCAGGAGAAACATCAGGAAGAAGCCCGCCGCGGCCCAGCCCGCCGCGGCCTCGACGTTGCCGCGGAGCGCGTGCGTCGCGTGGGGCAGGAGGTGCAGCAGGCCGACGCCGAGGAGCACGCCGCCGGTGAGCGAGAGCAGCACCTGCATCGGCCGGTGGCCGAGCGCGAGGAACGTCACCGAGGAACCGCCCGCGAAGGCGGCGGCCGCGACGAGGGCGAGGTAGACGGCCAGACTGGCGACGCCCGGCGCGTCGGGGACCGCGGCGGCGAGGATTGGGAGCATGGTGCGGTGCGCCGCGGGAAAGAACACCATGATCCGGCCGGCCGCGGCGCCCGGCAAGGGGCGCTGTCGCGTCGGCCGTGGGCTACCGCCTGAATTGCCAGGTCTGCGACTGCGGTTGCTGGTAGGGGAAGGTGCGTGCCGCCTGCTCCATCCGCTGCTGCTGCCGCACGTGGGCCAGTTTCTCGGTCCAGGCCGCGTCGCCGGCGGCGAGGCCGCCGAGGATCAGCGTCAGCGCGTAGGTGATCAGGTTCGGCCACAAGTCGGGGCCGTGGAACTTGAGCGCGGTGCCGAAGGACTTCTTCACCTTCGGCCCGAACCAACCCATCTTCACGCTCCAGATCTCGTCGAGCACGAGGTGCGTGAGGAAGCCGAGCACCACGGCACTGGAGACGAAGTAGCGTCGCAGCGGCTCCTCGCCGGCGAAGGCGAGGAACGTCACCTGTCCCGCGATCGCGGCGGCCGGGAGACTGTGGAACATGCCGCGGTGATGGGCGTGATTCTTGAGGAGCCAGTCGAGTCCGAAGCGGATCGCCAGATAGATCGCGGCTCCGACCAGGATGATCGCCTCCATCGGCAGCCCCGCCTGCGCGAGGCGGGGAACCATCATCATCGGCACGACGGCGGCGGTGAACGCCACGCTCTCGCGGAGGGGCACACCCGGCCCGCTGTCGAGGTCGGGCAGCATGCCGGCGACCGCGCACAGGCCGCCGCCGAGCGCGCAGGTCTCGGGCGGGAGGCCGCCGGCATACCACGCGGCCGCGGCGTAGCCGGCGCCGGCGATCGACGAGCCGGTGATGTGTGCGCGGAATCCGGGCACGGCGCGGCGTTCCCCTGGACGTCAACGAGTCGCAGATCGAGCACGCCCCGCGGCCGCCGGACGCGGCGGGCGCAGGACGGATGGCCTCGGCGCCGGCCCCTCGAGGCCGGGTCGTTCGAACCACCGTCGGTCTATCGGCGCACGAGGCCGTCCCGGTCGTCTGGTCGAGTCGCCATCCCCTGCACTTCGCCGAGATTCACGCAGTCCGGCCTATGCGCTGAGAACATGGGTCGCTGGGGGAATCTGTAGCGTTTAGGAAACGTGTTTTGGGTCCGGCCAGAGTGGCCACATGCTGCGGCGAGCGACCCGGGCTGTTGGATCGTCACCGCGGAACTGGGCTTCGCGAGCGGCCGGGCTGCTTTCTACAGTCCGCCGGCTTCCATCCCCGCCGCCCGCCGGAGTCGTCCATGGCGATCGAAGGCTACGACCTCGTGATGCTCGGCGTCCTCGCCGTCACGGCGCTCCTGGGCTATTTCAGGGGCATCGTCTGGCAGTTGGCATGGATCGCGGGCATCGCGGCCAGCGGCTTCGTGGCGTTCCGCTTCGCGTCCGCGGTGGCGCCATTCATGGGCCAGCAGGCCCCGTGGAACCGCCTGCTGGCGATGCTCGTGCTCTATGCCGGCACGTCGCTCGTCATCTGGCTGCTGTTCCGCGTCGTGTCGGGGGCGATCAACGCGGTCCACCTCTCGGCCTTCGACCACCAACTCGGCCTCCTCCTGGGGCTGGCCAAGGGGGCCCTGCTCTGCATCGTGATCACGTTCTTCGCGGTCACGCTCACCCCGGCCTACCGGGGGCAGATCGTGGCCAGTTGCAGCGGGCGGATCGTGGCCGAGATCATCATGCGCGCCGACGAGCTGCTGCCCCGCGACATCGCCGAGTCGGTGGATCCCTACGTCAAACAGTTCGAGGCGCGGCTGCGGACGGGGAACGACGCGGTCGCGGCCCCCGGCCAGCCGTCGGCGCTGCGGGCGATGTGGGAGGGGGTGACCTCGGCCGCGGCCTGGACTGGCGCGGAGCAGGGGGGGGGCGCGGGAGCGCTTCCGGGCGGCTCGCAGGCGAGCCCACCGGCCTGGAACGCCCCGCAGCCGGCCGGCTGGAACACCGCGTCGATGGGCGGTCCGGCGCCGGTACGACCGGCCGCAAGTGGGTTCACGGCGCCGCAGCCGGTGGGCCAACCACCGGCGCAGCAGCCTGGACCGCCCGGCAGGTTTCCGGTCGGCGCGCAGACGCCGCTGCCGCGCCGCTGATGCGTGGCCGACGCGAGGCTGCCACCGGCGGCGGACGGGCGATCGGCGTCAATGAGACGCCGCCGGCGATCGACCGCGTGGGATGCTCGTGCAACGGCCGGGCAGGGGGCGACGGCGTGAAAAGTGCTGGAAAACAAGCGCCGAACAATATCCCCCAACCGGACATAAGGGACATTATCGGACGTTGGGGAGAGGGGTGGTTTCGCGGCCGCGCCGTCCCAATCACCGCCACAGCCTTCACCTGCCCCGACTGATTTGGCCCCCGGCGGCCGACGCTGGATAATCCATCGCGGAGGCAACTTCATGACGATCAGCCGCTCACTGCCGTTGACCGCGGCATCCCGGAAGCTCGCCGAGTTGGTGGCCGGCATGGCGGCTGGTGAAGAACTCGTGCTCACTGCGGACGGGACGACCATTGCGGTCGTCCGCAAGGCCGATGGCACCACTTGGCCCAGCGTGCCCGGCGTGGCCAAGGATCGGTCGCTGTGGATGGCCCCGGACTTCGACGCCCCGCTCGAGGACTTCGCGGACTACATGGAATGAAGTTGCTGCTGGACACCCACGCGATCCTCTGGTTCTGGTGGGACGATCCGCGGCTTGGTGCAAAGGCCCGGGAAGCCATCGCGAATGCTGGCAACCGGAAACTGGTGAGCATTGCGGCTCCCTGGGAGGTTGCCATCAAGGTGAGCCTGAAGAAGCTCGACCTCGGCGGTCCTTTCCCGGGCTTCTTCCGGCAATACATGCAGCGATCGTTCTTCGAGTGGCTGCCTGTGGAAGACCGCCATTTCGAGGCTTTGGTTTCGCTGCCATTTCACCATCGTGACCCGTTCGACCGTCTGCTCATCGCTCAGGCACTTGCCGACGACATCCCGATCATCAGCCGGGAAAACGTGTTCGACGCCTACGGCGTGCAGCGCATCTGGGAGTAGCTCCCGCAGGATCGACCGACGGCATGAAGAAGCCCACGAAGCGATCGCGATCGAAGCAACAAACTCCAGCCACGCTGCGTCAGCTTGTGGCCGCTGTGCGGCGGTTCCGGGACGAGCGGGACTGGGCGCAGTTTCACACGCCGAAGAACCTGGCAGCTGCGACCGCCATCGAGGCGGCCGAGCTCCAGGAGCGGTTTCTGTGGAAGACCGACGCCGAGGTGGATCGCGACCTGGCCGACGCGGCCAAGCGGGCCGGCGTGGCCGACGAGATCGCCGACGTCGTGATGTTCGCGATGCTCCTCGCCGACCGGCTCGGCATCGACCTGGCCGACGCGATCACCGCCAAGCTCGTGGCCAACGAGCGGAAATACCCGGTGAAACTCGCTCGCGGCAACGCCCGCAAGTACACGGAACTCGGCGGC
>JBJTJO010000273.1:0-14130 GCA_046095965.1 Planctomycetaceae bacterium | reverse complement strand
CCGCGAGGGCCCGCGACAACTCGCGGAAGTCATGGTCGCCCTCGACGCCCGTGTCGCGGATCGAGTCGAGGATGATCCGCACGGCGTCCACGAGGGCGTAGAGCGGCGCCGACGAGCGGGCGTCGAACGCCACCGCGTTGTCCCGGATCCGGCCGAGCAGGTGTTCACCGGCGTGGGCCAGGGCCCCGAGCCGCGAGAACCCGAAGAAGCCGCTGTTGCCCTTGATCGTGTGGATCGAGCGAAACACGCCCGCCACGAGTTGGGGATCGTCGGGCGTCCGCTCGAGGGCGAGCAGGTCGCGGTCGAGCGCGTCGAGGTTCTCTGCCGACTCGACGAGAAACTCGGCGATGAACTCGCTGTTGTCCTGCATGACGGCCCGGCGACCCTGCGGATTGCGGCGACCCTGCGGCCTCCATGCCGCAATCTTACGCCGCGTTTGGCGGCGTCGGCGGCCGGCCGTCACGACCGTCACAACCCGCCCAACGCATCAGCCGGGGGCGGCAGGCGGCTCGCCGCCCGGGGTGTCGTCGAGCATCTTCGTGAAGTCAAAGTCGCCGAAACTGCTGCTCAGGCCGCCGTCGCCCGGGGCGACTGTTTCGGCCGGCGCTGCCGCCGGCGTCGTGACCCGGGGTCGATCGGTCGGCGTGCCCTGGGGCCGCTTCCGCATCTGGCCGGCCACGGCCTCGAGCCATTCGGACGTCGGGAACGCGTAGGGGCGGAACTTCTCGAGCGTCCCGGTCTCCTCGTGGATGAACAGGGCCCGCTGGGGTCCGAGCTTGCTGGCCAGGGGGCTGTCGATGAGCTGGCTGGAGTCGGAGCCGCTCATCTGGAAGAGCACGCGGAGCTCGAACTCCTTGAGCGTGTTGCGGTCGAAGGTGCGTTGCAGGTTCGTAAGCGAGTCGCACCAGATGATCGTGTGGACACCCACCGCGGGGCCGTCCTTGAGGATCGTGGTGAAGTTCTGCGCTGGCGAAGCCTTTTTGTCGCCCATCGAGAAGCCGAAGTCGCTCTCGTCGCGGCGCAGCTCGCGGTAGCGGGCGAGGTCGCGGATCACGAGGAACACGGTCTCTCCGTCGAGCACCTGCTCGTCGAGGCGACGCTGCACCTCGGCCGCGAGCGTTGCCATCGCTTCGCCCGTGGCGAGCCGGCCGGCCAGTTCGACCCCGTGGGGCAGATGTTTCGTGAGCGAAGCGAGCAGGAGATCGGGCTTCTCCTCGGCGATCGCGGGCTCGAGGAGCACGAACCGGCCGGGCCGGCCGAGGCCGCCGCCCGGGTGCGGGTCAGCCCCTGCCGCGAGGCTGACGATCGTCATCGCGAGCAGGCTCGATCCGAGGTCCTCACGCTGGCCGACGATGAGCATGTTGGCGCCCCCCTGGCGACGGAAGATCGCCGTGGTGGGGTCCTTGATGGCGATCGCGTCGCCGAGCCAGGCCAGCGGCGCGACCGGCGGCTTGCCATGGACCGTGCCCCCGGCGAGCAACTCACCGAGCAGCTTGTTGCCGGCAGGGTCGGCCGCCTCGTTTCCGTCGAACACGATCCGGGGGAGCTTGGGGATGTCGTCACGGCGGTCAGCCAGCGCCCGCAGCGCGCCGAGATACCGTTCGCGCCGCTCGTCGTTGAGGAACACGACCTGAAACGGGCTGTTGCCCTCGACCATGCCGTTGGCGTCGTTGTAGATCGCCTCACCGGGGCGCGTGAGGAGGCGGGCGGCGGTGTTGTCCTCCGAGAGGATGAGGCTCGAGTCGGCCTCGTTGCACTGCAAGGCCACGCGCACGGCCATCTGCCCCATCGTGGCCCGCGGCAGGCTGTAGGAGCCGCCGAGCGTCTGCGAGCCGAGCAGCACGTGCATGCCGAACGCACGACCCTGGCGGACGAGGCGGTCGAGGATCAGCGACGCGTCCTGGGCGAGCTTGTCGTCCTCGACGAACATCTCCTGAAACTCGTCGATGAGCAGCAGGATCCGTGGCATCGGGTCGGCGTGGCCGGTCTTGCGGAACCCGGCGACGTCCTGCACCGAGAGCTCCCGGAACAGGTCGCCGCGCCGTTTGAGCTCGGCGTCGAGCTGCTGCAGCACGGAGAGGCCGAACTCGCGCTCGCTCTCGATGGCGATGACCCGCGCGTGGGGAAGCTTGTAGTGGTCGTAGAGCTTGAACTCCACGCCCTTCTTGAAGTCGATGAGGTAGAACTGGATCTCGTTGGGGCTGTACTGCAGCGCGAGACTCGTGATCATCGCGTGCATGAGGGTGGACTTGCCGGAGCCCGTCTTGCCGGCGATCAGCGCGTGCTGGCTCGTGCCCCTGCCGAGCTTGAGGTACTGGAGCTTCTTCGCCCCGGCCGGGCCCAGCGGCGCGAGAACCTCGCTCGCCGTGCTCCCCTTCCACCAGTCGTCCTCCTTCGGCGCGACCCGGTCGAACGGCACCTCCACCCGCTTCGCGGCCTTGGCCGCCTTGCCGACCCGCTGGATGATTCTCGTGAAGTCCTCGTCGCTCGGCGCCAGCTCCACCGTGAGCGGCCACCTGGAGAACTCGGGATCGTTCCAGGTGAACGTGCCGTCCTTGAGCGTCAGGACGGTCGCGTGCTGCTCGAGCTCCGCCAGGCTGAAGCCCGACGGCATGAGCGCCTTGGGATCGACCGAAACGAGCACATAGACGCCGCAGCGCGGACCCGAGGCTGCGATGCTTGCCAGTCGCCGGGCGCTCGTCTCGGTGAAGTTGGCCGGGAAGTTGGCGACGCAGACGAACTTGTAGGGCTCGGGCACCTCGGCGTCGGCGTTGTAGGCGCCGATCGACTCGTATTCGTTGCGCAGGTATTTCTGGATCACCACCTCCATCTGGTCGGTGATGTCGGCGAGTTTTTCCTCGATGAGCTGCGGCTCGGTCCAGATGCGGCTCGTGACGAGCAGTTCGTCGTAATCGGCGAGGTGCATGAAGCCCGCGAACTGCTTGCCGAGGCCGAGCGGGTCGATGATCGTGAAGCGGCTCTGGCCGGGCGGGATGGCGGTGGCGACCCGCAGCATCACGGCTTGCAGCATGCCCGAGGAGGTCTCCTTCCGCTCGGCCGAGGTCTTCACCACGAGCGAGCCATCGACGGGCCACGGCACGAAAGCCGGCTGGGTCCACGACACCGGGCCGAACTCGTTGAGGTCCGGAACGGCGGACACGCCGCCGGGCACCCGCTCGAGCGACAGGCCGAGGCTGCCGAACCGCAGCCCCGGCGGAATCCCGGTCGGGAGGGGCACGTCGTCGCGCGCGAGATCATCCCAGGCCGGAAACGCCGCCGCATCGATCCGCTCCGCATCGGCGTATACCGCACCCGTCTCCTCGCGGACCCGCTTCCAGTCGGCGACCATGGCGTCCCAGCGGTCGCGGCGACGGGCGTCGGCCGCGGCGAGTTTCTGGTCACGGTCCTGCTCGAGTCGCTGCACGTCCTCGGCGGCGCCGGTCTCGAGCGCCGCGAGGCGGGGCGGATACTTCTTCTCGGCCGCCTCGGTGGCGGCCCTCACCTTCTGCGCGAGTGACTCGGTGGCCGCGGTCCACTTTGCGTCGAGGTCGGCACGCTTCTGGTCGCGGGTCGCCGTGCAGGCGGCCATCTGTTCCTCGAACCGGGCCTTGCGGGCGGCGCCGGTCGCCTCGAACTTCGCGTCGAGCGCGCGCACCTGCTCGTCACGGCGGGTGGCGAGAAACGTCGCGCACTCGGGGCGGCAGCGGTCGAACCGGGCTGCCGTGGCGGAGAGCCCCGCGGCCAATTCGGCGAGTTGGTTCCGAGCGTTCGCCTGCAGTTTCTTGAGCCAGTTGAGGCCGGCGAAGGCCCCGCCCCCGGCGATCACGGCGAGCGTCGCGAGGGCGGCGCCGGCGGCGATGGGCACCGAATGAAGCGTGAAGAATGATCCGGCACCCGCCCCGCCGCCGGCGAGCACGCCGAGGATCACCGGCAGTGCCAGCGCGGTCGAGCGCGTGCCGCTCGCGAAGGCGCGGGCCGCGGCGGGCAGGTTCGAGATCGCCTTCGCCTGCTCGACGACCTGGGTTCCGAGTGACTTGACGGCCGTCGGCAGGTCGGCGCCGGATGGCAGCGGCCCCTCGTCGGGCGGAGCCTCGTGTGCCGGCACGCCCAGGGCGGACAGCCGCGACGTGGCGGTGGCGAACGCCTCGGCCACCTGGTCGGCCGTCCGTTTCAGGTCCTTCTCGTCCTTGGCAAAGAGCAGGGCCGGCTGCTTGCGGCGCTCCTTGTGCGTGGTCCGTTCCTGCCCCGCGTCCCAGTCATCGTCCTCCTTGAGCTTCGCCTGCTGCTTCTTCAGCTCGTTGTCCAGGGCGGCGGCGAGCTTGACCCTCTGCTCGTCGAGTTTCGTCCGTTCGGCCTCCGCCGCGGCCTTCGTCTTGGCGACGACGGCCGCGTACTCCTGCCGCGTCGCCGCGATGTCGGCGGCGTACGTGCGGCGAGTCGCCTCGAGGGCCTCGCCGGCCTCGGTGCGGACGCGAGTCGTCTCCGCCTCGTGCTCATCGACGATTTCCCGTTCCAACTGCGACCGGCGGGCGGCGGCCTGCCGAAGGAGGTCCATCTGCCCGCGAAGGCGGTCGCGGTCGTAGGCGGTGTGCGGCACGGGTTGCTTCCGGAGGGGCGGATGGGGGTGGGTCAGGAGACGTCCTCGTCGCCCACGTCCCGCAGCGCGCGGGACAGGACCTCGGCGAGGCGACCGATCGCCTCGAGCGTCTCCTTCACGCTCGGGAGGAGGGGATCAATGTGCTCCTTGTGGAACGCCTTGCTCGTGGTGTCGTTCCACGTCTCCTTGGCCGACTCCCACTTGATGTTGAGGTGCTTGATGGCGAGGGCCATCTTTGCGGCACCGCTCGAGAGATCGACGACCTTCATGACGCCTCCCCCGCGGCGGGCGTGGCGGCGGGCGCGGCACCGGACGCAGTCGGCGCGTCGGCCGCCTCGCGGGTCACGGCGGCGGCCCCGGCGGTGCCCGCGGCGGCCTCACGGCCGGCCGGTGACTGGGCCGTGCCATAGGCGTCGAGGGCCTTGAGCATCCGCTCGAGCGCCGCCATCGCCTTCGGGCAGTCGAGGTCGATCACCTCGCGGAACCGCACCAGCCGCACGCAGGTCTCTCGGAACTGCTGGAGCACGACGGGCGTCCAGCGGCGGACCGCCTCCACCTTCCGCTCCGCCAGCTCGAGCCGCCGCTTCGCCTTCTCGAGCGCCTTCTTCTCCTCGATGCAGGAGGGCTGGTTGTCGCCGACCTTCTTGAAGGTGCGACAGTGCTCGAGATCCTTCACCGCCTTGTTCACGAGGTCGGCGGCACGGCGGACCTCAGCCTTCCAGTGGGCGGCACGATCGACGGTGATCCAGTCCACCGCCCGCTGTCCCTGGAGTTCCACCTCGCCCGTCGCCTGGCCGGTCTCGTGCGCGAACGCCGCGAGCGCGGCCTTGACGAAGGCCAGCGTGTCGATCGACTTGACGTCCGCCTGGTTCGACATCCTGTCCCCGATCGCCGCGACGGTCAGCGTTGCTGCTGGTATTCCTCGACCCGCTCGGCCTTGCGGATCAGGTAGGGCACGTACTCGCTGGTAGACTCGGCGAACCGCTTGAACGTGTTGAGTTGGGCCTCGAACTCGTCCGCGAACTTCTGCTGCTCCTGGTCCCGCCACGTTGAACTCAGCGCGGCCAATTGCCGCTGCACCATCATCATCTGGGCGACGACCTCGTCGCTGAACCGCCGCAGCGCGCCGGCGAAGCGCCGCAGTTCCGCCGGATCGACGATGGCCTGTCCCATGGTGATGGTCCCCTGGCGTGCGTTCGGCGGGCCTCGCGTGGCCGCCTCCGACCGTAGCCTACCGCCCGGTGCTGCCCCGCGCACAGCGGCCGCCCGGAAGGCCCGGAGCCGGCCCGTCAGCGCTTCGCGGCCAGCACCATCTCCACGGCCGTGCCGTGGGGTGGGACGTCGCCGGCCGTGGCCTCGAACATGAGGGCGTCGTTCGACTGGGAGCTCTCGATCGGCAGATCGAGCGTGGCAGTCGGGAAGTTCGACACGCACACGAAGTCTCCCCCGTCGGCCTGGTAATACTCGCGCCCATCGGCGGGATCGCGCCAGAACTCGCTGCCCGTGAACACCCAGTCCGCGTCGAGCGCGGCGCCGGTGTCGCAGCGGCGGATCCACTGCTGGGCGGGGCACTCGTGGTGTTTGCCGTCGGCATCGACCCACCGCATGCGGATCGACACCGCCGGGCCCTCGGCGGCGCGATACACGGGCTGGAACGTCGCGGGCCGGCCGGGATCGAGCCCGATCGCGAGCAGGGCCGCGTGGACGAGGCGGGCCGAGGCCTTGATGGCGACGACGGCCTCGTGCTCCTTTGTTCCCGCCGGACAGGCGAAAACCTCGATCGCGCCCTCGGCGAGCGCGATCTTGCCGCCGACGACCACCTCCTTGCGGGCGCGGTCCACCCACACCTCCTCGGTCGGTGAGAGCCGCACGAGGTCGGGATGGCGGTCCGGCTCCCGCACCGCAGGCGCCCCGGCCGGCGGACTCCCCGCGGCCGCAGAGGCTACGGGGTCCACCGGGGCCACGGGCGCCGGCTGGCGGGCCGCGGCCGGCGCGGCGATCGCGGCGAGCACGAGAACGATGCGGGGGACCGACGTGTCGAACCGCGGCATGATGGGACGCCGGCACGGCCGGCCCGTGGAGAAGGGGGTGTTCGTCCGTTAGGATACCGCCGCGCGGCGTCGGGAACCAATCTGCCGCACCCGCCACGGCCGGGGAACAAAGGTCCGGTTGGACTCACGCGGAGCACGACATGCCGACCAGAGCACAACGGAATCCGAAGACACCCCGCGGCACGCCGTGCGGCGCCGTGGTCGCCGAGCAGGTGGCGGCCGCCGACGAGATCAGGCGTCTCGTCACCGCGGAGGGAGCGGTGGCCCTGTCGGGTTCCGCGGCCGTGGTGGACCGTGTCGTCCGCTGGACCGCTGCCCGTAGTGCGGCGCGCGCGGCCACCGACCCGTCATGGGACGAGGATGTCGAACGACGCTGGGCCGCGGCCGCCGCCACCGCGCTGCGCCTGCTCGGCGATCGGGGCCGCGGCCTGGCGGGCGCCGGCCGGCTTCGCGCGGCCGCGACCGCCCAGCTTGTCGCGGCGCTCGCCGAGAGCGGAGGCCGGCGGGCGCGGCGGACTGCCGGCGTCGTGCGGCGCGACGACCGTGCCCGGGGCGGCCGCGATCTGCTGAAGCCTGACCTCCACGATCCTGCGGCCGCGACGGCGATCATCCGCTCCGGCTGGGGTGCGGATGCCGTGCGCGTGCTGCTCGAGTACCGCGACGCGATCCCGCACCTCGAGGTTGCCGTCGGCGACCGTCTGCTCGTGGACGGCCCGTGGGAGTGGGGCACGTCCGTGGACGGGAGGCCGCTCGACGCAGAGGGAGCCTGGACGGTGGCCGGCTGGGAGTCCGGCCGCAAGGCCGCGTTCCTCGAGATCGCGGCGCCGCTCGCCGGTGGTCTGCGGCTCGAGCGCCAGGTGGTCATGCTCCGCCGGCAGCGCATCGTGGTGCTGGCCGACGCCGTCGTGCCGGCCGACGCGGCCGGTGGCGGTTCCGACGGTGCGGCGGACGGCGAGCTCGCCCACCGCGCCACCGTGCGGCTCGCGGCGGGCCTCGGGGGCGAGGCCGCGGCCGAGACCCGTGAGGTCATCGTCGGTGACGACGCGCCGCGGTTCATGACGTTGCCGTTGGCCCTCCCCGAGTGGCGGGCCGCCGGCCGCGGCGGGCTCGTCGTGGCCGACGGAACGCTCGCCCTCGAACAGGTCGGCCACCGGCGGATGTACGCGCCTCTCTGGCTCGATTGCGACCCGCGGCGGATCGGGCGGCCCCTCACGTGGCGGCAGCTCACGGTCGCCGACACGCGCCGCAACCTGCCGGCGCACCAGGCCGCCGGGTTCCGCGTGCAGGCCGGGACGCGGCAGTGGCTGCTCTACCGGGCGCTCGACCAGCCACGCAACCGCACGCTGCTCGGTTGCAACGTCTCGGCCGGGTTCCTGTGCGGCCGGATCAAGCGGTCGGGCGAGGTGGCCCGCACGCTCGAAATCGAGTGACGGGCGCGTGATGCCGGCCGACGACGCCATCCGTGGACGGCTCGCGGCGAACCTCGCCGCCGTGCGGGGCCGCGTGGCGGAGGCCTGCCGGAGGGCGGGGCGCGACGCCGCGTCCGTGCGGCTGGTCGCCGTCACCAAGTACGTGGATGCGGCCCTGACCCGGCTCGTCCACGACGCGGGCTGCCACGACCTCGCCGAGAGCCGTCCGCAGGCGTTGTGGGCGAAGGCCGAAGCGCTCGCCGGACTCGTCCCGCCGCCGCGCTGGCACCTCGTCGGCCACCTGCAGCGGAACAAGCTCCGCCGCACGCTGCCGCGGCTCGCGCTCCTCCACTCGCTCGACAGCCTGCGGCTGCTCGACGCGCTCGAGGAGGAGGCAGCGGGGCTCGGCCTCGTCTGCCGAACGCTCGTGGAGGTGAACCTCACCGACGATGCGGGTCGCACCGGCGTTCCGCCCGCCGAGGCGGAAACGCTCGTCGCGGCCGCGGCGGTCAGGCCGCACGTCGAGGTGTGCGGCCTGATGGGGATGGCGCGGGTGCCCGATGGAGACACCGACTCGGCGCGGCGGGACTTTGCGCGGCTGCGGGAGCTGCGCGACGGTCTCGCCCGTTCCGCCGGGGCCGGTGCGCTCGCCGAGCTGTCGATGGGGATGAGCGGCGACTTCGAGGCCGCGATCCTCGAGGGGGCGACGATCGTCCGCGTCGGTTCGGCGCTCTTCGAGGGCGTCGTGGCCGCGTGACGCGGCCACCCCGTTGTGTGGCGACCTTTGCGGCGCGGGCAGCATCGACGATACGGGTGGATCCGTCAGTCGTCGAAGCGGACCTCGATGATCTCGTACGTCAGCTTTCCTGCGGGCACGTCGATCGAGATCTTCTCGCCGACCCTGCGGCCGAGGAAGCCCTGGGCCAGCGGGCTGGCGACGTTGATCCGGCCGGCGTCGAAGTCCTCCTCTCCGGCGCCGACGAGGACGTAGACCTCCTCGTCGCCGTATGTGAGGTCCTTGACGACGATCGTCGCCCCGAACACCACCTCGTCGGTCGCCTCCTTGGCCCGCTCGACGATCACCGCCCGGGCGAGCTTGTCGCGGAGCAGGTTGATCTTGGCCTGCAGAAGCCCCTGGCTCTCGCGGGCGCCGTGGTACTCGGCGTTCTCGCTCAGGTCGCCCTCGCCGCGGGCGGCGGCCACCCGCTGGGCCAGTGCGGGCATCTCGACGGTCTCGAAATGATCGACCTCGGCCTTGAGCTTGTCGTAGCCGGCGCGGGTCATCGGAATGCGGTCGGAGGACATGCGGGTGCTCCTGCGGAACGGGTGCCGGCCGCCGTACCTCGGGGCGGCCGCCGGCCTCAGGCCGGGGGCGAGCCTTCGGGAAGGTAGAGCAGCCGGCCGCAGCCGCGGCACGCGGCCACGCGGCCGACGGACACGGCCACCGCCATGTCGCTCGTCACCTGCTGGCAGCAGCCACCGCAGCTGCGGCCGTCGAGCGGAGCCAGGCCATCGGCCCCCTTCTGCTTGACGATGCGGTCGTACTTCTCGCGGACGTCGCCGTCGAGATCGCGTTCGACGGTCTGCAGCTCGGCGCGGAGCCGCGTCACCTCCGCCTGCAGGGTGCCCGATTCGGCCGCCACCGCCGCCTTGGCGTCGGCGAGTGCCTTGCCTGCCGTTGCAACCTCGGTCTCGAACGCCGGCAGCGCCGTCTTGAGGGCGTCGATCCGCTCGAGGGCCTCGAGGATCTCGTCCTCCAACACCTTGTTGGCCATGGTGTCGGCGGCGATCTGTTCGCCGAGCGTCTGGTACTCGCGATTCGTCTTGCAGGCGTTCCGCTTGCCTTCGAGATCGCGGATCTTCGCCTCCGCGCTCTTGAGTTGCAGTTGCTTCTGGTCGGCCGCGACGCGGGCCTTCTTGACGTCGTCGTGTGCCGCGGCCCGCTTCGCCTCGGCGGCCGCCACCAGCGCCGTGCGGGCGGCGACCAGCCGCGGACCGGCGGCCAGCCGGTCGTCCAGGTCGGCGAGTTGCCGATGGATGCGGTGGAGCGTCCGGAGCGTGGCGGTGGGGGCGGCGACGGCCATGAGGTTCCCTGCGCGCGAGGGGCCTTCGCCCCTCGTCCGCCAGAGTGTAACAGGCCAAATGCGTCACACCACGCAGGACCCGGCATTTTCGCCCAAACCGGCTCGGGGCTGCCCGTGTCCCGTCGCCGGACTCTGGCCCGTTTCGGGCTTGTACCCGGATTCAGTTCGCGCTCGGTTGGGACTCCATGAAGTGCTCCAGCTGGCGCGAGCGCACCGGGTGCTGGAGCTTCTTCACGGCCTTGGCCTCGATCTGCCGGACGCGCTCGCGGGTCACGCGGAAGATGCGGCCCACCTCCTCGAGGGTGTAGGTGTAGCCGTCGGTGAGGCCGTACCGCAGCCGGATGATCTCCCGCTCACGGTATGTCAGCGTCTTCAGGAGCGAGTCGATCTTGTCGCGCAGCAAACCGTGCGTCGTTGACTGCGTCGGGCTCGCCACGCCCACGTCCTCGACGAACTCGCTGAAGCTCGCGTCCTCGCTCTCGCCCACCGGGCGGTCGAGGCTCATGGGCTGGCGGCCCATGTCGAGCACGCGGCGGGCCTCCTCGAGCGGCACTCCGGCGGCCTGCGCGATCTCGTCGGCCGAGGGCTCGCGGCCGAACTCGTGGAGCAGTTTCTTGGCGGTCGTCCGCAGCTTCGAGAGCACGTCGATCATGTGCACCGGGATGCGGATCGTGCGGGCCTGGTCGGCGATGGCCCGCGTGATCGCCTGGCGGATCCACCACGAGGCGTAGGTGGAGAACTTGAAGCCGCGGCGGTATTCGTACTTGTCCACCGCCCGCATCAGGCCCGTGTTGCCCTCCTGGATGAGGTCGAGGAACGCGAGACCGCGGTTGCGGTACTTCTTGGCGATCGACACGACGAGTCGCAGGTTCGCGGCCGACAGGGCCCGCTTCGCCGCCTCGTAGTCGATCTTGAGCTTCTCGAGCGTCTCCACCCGCGTCCGCAACGACCGCGGGCTTTCGAGCGTCGTCAGCATCAGGTCGCGGAGCTCCTTTCGCATGTCGGCCCGGTCGTCGCGTGACAACTCGCCGGCCTCCACGCGCCGCAGGTCGCGGCGGATGGCGTCCATGCGGGCCGACATGCCGCGGAGCAGCTTCACGAGCGGCTGCACGCGCCGCGTCCGGAGGCTCAACTCCTCGACGAGCATCAGCGACTTGGCGCGGCTGCGGCGGAACCGCTGCCGGGCCGCGCGGGCCTCCTCGGGGCTCGTCCGCGTGCTGATCAGCAGCCGGAAGTCGGCGTGGCTCCGCTCGATGAGGTGCTCGAGCGTCCGCAGGTTGTGCGGCATCCGGGCCTGGATCTGCTCCTTCGTGAGCCGCTCCGTGAGCGACACCTTGATCGTGCGGTCGAAGGGCAGCGCCCCCTCATGCACCCGCTTGAGCGTGTCCACGGTCGTGCGCATCGAGTAGGCGCAGCCGAGGATGGCGCGGCGAAACCGTTTCCGCGTGACCTCGATCCGCTTGGCGAGCGTGATCTCCTCGCGGCGCGTGAGCAGGGGGATCTCGGGCATCTGTGCCAGGTACATCCGGATCGGGTCGTTGCCCGCATTCGACGGCGGCGTGGTGATCGCCTCCTCGCGGCGTGGGGCCGGGGCGGGAGCGGCGTTGGCCGCCGGCTCGGGCGGGGTATCGACGATCTCGATGCCCCGCTCCTCGATGGCGACGAGGAGGGCGTCGATCTTCTCCGGATCGACGGCCTCGTCGGGCAGGTAGGCGTTGACCTGGTCGAACGTCAGGTAGCCCTGCTCGCGGCCCACGGCGATCAGCGACGCCAGGTCGGCGTCGTGGTGTCCAGGGCCTGTCGCGGCCTTGTCGGCGGCGGGAGTCGCGGGAAGCGTCGGGTTCGGGGCGCGTTCGGCCATCGTTCGGTTCTCCTTCACCATCGTAACCGTCCCTCGTCGGTCGCCCCCCGGTGCCCGGGTTCCCCCGGCACCGACTGCGACGACGAGACGGGCACCCTCACCCATCCTTGGGTTCGGACATGCCCTGGGCGACCCGCCGATCGGCGACGAGCCGTTCCAGAAGTTCTGCCTCCGTGTCCGCATCGAGCCGGTCGCTCCGCAGCGCCCGGGCGTTCTCCCGCGCCCGTTGCGTCGCGGCGCGACGGCGCAGGGCCTCCTCGTAGTGGATGTATCGACCGTGTGCGTCACCCGCCGCGCGGCTTGCCCCAGCCTCGTCGATGGCGACGAGCAGGCTCTGCAGGGCCGGATCGACGATCTCGAGGAGCAGGTCCGCGAGCGCCACCGGGCGGCCGGCACCGTGGAGCCGCTCGGCCGCGGCGAGCACGGTGCGCCCCGCCGGGCTCTCCACGCCGGTGGCCCCGACCTGCCGCACGATGAGCCCTGCGGCGTCGGGAACACCGACGAGCACCTCGATCACCTCGCGGTCCCAGGCCGGCAGCTTCGGGCTCGCGGCTGCGGCCGGCGCGGCCACATCGTCGCGCTCGCGGCCGCGGCCGGCGCGGCGGAGATCGAGCATCCGGCCGCGCAGGGCGTCGCGCGACAGGCCGAACCGCCGCGCGAGGCGGCCGAGCACCTGGTCCTCGCGCAGCCTGCGCTGCCCGTCGGCCGCCGTCGTGGCGAGCGCCCGCAAGACGCTTTCGACGGCGTCGAGGGCGGCCTCGGCGCCCGCGCCCGGCGCGAGGCCGGCGATCGCCTCGTCCATGCGGTAGTCGAGCGGGTCCCCGGCCGAATCGACGAGCGCCTCGAACGCTGCGCGGCCCCGCTCGAGGATGAACTCGCAGGGATCGACGCCCGACGGCAGCCGCGCGATGCGCACGTCGATTGGTTCCGCGAGGAGCACGTCGAGCACCTCGTTGGCACGCCGGCGCCCCGCATCGTCGCCGTCGAGGACGAGCACGATCCGGTCGGCGTAGCGTCGCAGGAGGGCGGCGTGCCGCACCCCGAGCGCCGTGCCGAGCACGGCGACGACGTCGTCGATGCCCGCCTGCCGGGCCGCGATGCAGTCGGTGTAGCCCTCGACCACGACGGCCCGGCGCGACTTCGAGATCGCATCGCGGGCGGAGTCGAGTCCGTACAGGGTGGAGCTCTTCGAGAACAGCGCCGTCTCCGGCGAGTTGATGTACTTGGCGGGGTCGTCCGCGTTCGGCAGGACACGGCCGCCGAAGGCCACGCACCGACCCTGCGCGTCGCGGATCGGGAAGATGACGCGGCCGCGGAACCGGTCGTAGTGGCCGGAACCGTCCTGGCGTTGGACGGCGAGCCCGGCACCCACGAGGTCCGCGGCCGCAATGCCCGCGGTGCTCGCCTGCTTGAGGAGCCAATCCCACGCCTGCGGTGCGAACCCCAACTGGAACCGCTCGGCCGTCGCGGCGGAGAGCCCGCGCTGCGTGACGTAGTCGCGCGCGGCAACGGCCTCCGGGGCCGATGTCAGGCAGGCCCGAAACCTGGCTGCGGCCCATTCGAGCGTCGTGCGGAGCGCGGCCTTGGCGTCGGCCGGCATGCCGGCGCGGGTCCGAGCGAGCGTGATGCCGGCCCGGTCGGCCAGTTGCTCGAGCGCCTCGCGGAACTCCACCTTCTCCGCGCGCATCACGAACGAGAAGACGTCGCCGCCGATGTCGCACACCCAGCAGCGGAACGTCTGCCGTTCCGGATTCACCTGCAGGCTCGGCCGCGAGTCCTCGTGCCAGGGACACAGCCCGACGAACCCCTTTCCCGACCGCCGCAGCGAGACGTAGGAGCCGACGAGATCGACGACGTCGATGGCGTCGCGCACCCGCTCCTTGACGTCGTCACCGGCGGTCGGCTGGGGCCTGACGGAGGACACGGTCGCGGTCTCGGAGGGCTGAAGGAGGGAAACGCAAAGCCGCCGTCGGAATGTATGACCCTCCCTGCAGCGGGTCAACGTCGAACGTGGTCCGCGCAGTCGGCCCAGGTTGCCGCGACCTCGGCCGGCCGCGAGGCCGCGGTGCGGCCACGATCGACCGCGAGACCGCCCGCGAATCGGTCTTGACGCGACCGCGGTCAGGAG
>JBJTJO010000272.1:0-5240 GCA_046095965.1 Planctomycetaceae bacterium | reverse complement strand
AACAGCCGCAGCCTTGCTGGGTCGCCCGCGAGGTGTACGGCGCGGCCGACCCGCGATGGCTTGTCTTCCGATCCTGGCTCCTCGCCGACGCGCCCGCGTGGCTCCGCGACGCGTACATCGCCCACGGCGAGACGTTTGCCGCATGGCTCCACGACCGTCCGGCCGCCAAGGCGGCCGTGCGCTCGCTCATGGACCGTGTCGTGACCGGCCGGCCGCTGCCGCCGGGATCGTGACGCGATGCCCACCTTCGGCGTGATCCTCGCGGCGGCGGGGCAGAGCAGCAGGTTCAAGGACGCCAACTACAAGAAGCCGTTCGCGCCCCTGGCGGGCCGGCCGGTGTGGCTCCACTCGGCCGAGAAGTTCATCGACCGGCCCGACGTGAAGCAGGTCGTGGTCGTGGTGGCGCCGGAGGATCGCGCGGCCTTCGTGGAGAAGTTCGGCGCGAACCTCGCCTTCATGGGGATCACGCTCGCCGAAGGGGGCGCCCACCGCGCCGACTCGGTGCGGCGCGGCCTCGAGACACTCGATGCCTCGATCGACATGGTCGCGGTGCACGACGCCGCGCGGCCCTGCCTGGCGCAGGCCTGGATCGACCGTGTATTCGAGGCGGGAGCACGGACCGGGGCGGCGATCCTCGCCACGCCGGTGACGGCCACGCTCAAACGCGTCGGCCCCGGCGACGTGATCACCGGCACGGTGGATCGCACCGGCCTGTGGGAGGCCCAGACGCCGCAGGTCTTCGCCCGTGACCTGCTCGCGAAGGCGTTCGCGACGGCCGCCGCCGGCCAGCCCACCGACGAGGCGCAGGCGGTCGAGGCCCTCGGCCATGCGGTCACCGTCGTGCCCGGCTCGCCGATCAATCTCAAGATCACCTGCCGCGAGGACCTGAAACTCGCGGAGCACGCCCTCAAGGCCCTGCCGACGCCGCGTCTCGGCGGCCCCGCCCATCCCTTCGCCGGCGACGACGTGTGGAGGTGAGCGTGGCCCCCGACCTGATCGCCGACTTCGAGGCCCGCGGCCTCCTGCACCAGGCCACCGATGCGGCGGCCCTCCGCGGCTGGCTCGCCGCCCCGGGCCGCCGCATCTATGCCGGTTTCGACCCGACGGCCGACAGCCTCCACGTGGGCCACCTCGTGGCGCTCGTGCTCCTGCGGCGCGTGGCCGCGGCGGGGCACGAGCCGGTGGCCCTCGTCGGCGGCGCCACCGGCATGATCGGCGACCCCAGCGGCCGCAGCGAGGAGCGCAGGCTCCTCTCCCCCGACGAGCTCGGGGCCAACGTCGCCGCCGTCGAGTGGCAGATCCGCGCGGTGCTCGCGTCGGCCGGCGCGCGGGTGCACGTCGTGAACAACGCCGACTGGATGCGGGGCGTCGGCTACCTCGAGTTCCTCCGCGACGTCGGCAAGCACGTGCCGCTGGGGCAGATGCTCGGCAAGGACTCGGTGAAGGGCCGGCTCGAGCGGGAGGGGGGCATCTCCTACACCGAGTTCAGCTACATGCTGCTCCAGGCCTGGGACTTCGTCCACCTCTCCGACGCGTTCGACTGCCGCGTGCAGATCGGCGGCAGCGACCAGTGGGGCAACATCACGGCCGGCATCGAGCTCGGCCGGCGACTGCGGTCCCGCGAGCTCCACGGGATCACCTGCCCGCTCCTGGTGAAGGCCGACGGGACGAAGATGGGGAAGACCGCGGCGGGGGCCGTCTGGCTCGATCCGCGGCGCACGAGCCCCTACCGCTTCTACCAATACTGGATCAACCTCGACGACGCCGACGCGGGCCGCTGCCTCCTGCGGCTCACCGAACTGCCGCTCGACGAGATCCGCGCGCTCGATGAGCGGCGGTCCATCGCCCCGGCCGCCCGCGACACGCAGAAGCGGCTCGCCGAGGAGCTCACGCGGCTCGTCCACGGCGACGCCGGCGTCGCCGCGGCCCGCCGCGCCACCGAGATCCTCTTCGGCGCCGAGATCACGAACCTCGACGACGTGACCCTCGCCGAGATCTTCGCCGACGTGCCGAGCCACGAGTTCGCCCGTTCCGTGCTCGACGGAGACGGCCTGCCGCTCGTCGAGGCCCTCAGGGCGGCGGGCCTCGCCCCGAGCACAAGCGCCGCGCGGCGGACGGTCGAACAGGGGGGCGTCGCCGTGAACAACCGCCGCGTCGCCGACGTGGGCCACCGGCTCACCGCCCGGGACCTGGCCGGCGCATCCACGCTCGTGCTCCGCTCGGGCAAAAAGTCCTACGCCGTGCTGCGGTTCGCCTGAGCCGGACGGCATTGACGCCGGCCGGACACCCTGCGACCCTTTCGCCCCCACCGGAGGCCGGGACATGCGCTCCACCGTCGTCGCCATCGCGCTCGGTGCCGCCGTTCCCGTGGCCGCGTCGGTGCCGCACGCGGTCGCGGCGGCAGACGCCGTCGAGACGCTCGCCGACCAGCTCAAGACCGGGCTGCGGGTGCAGGCCCCCGGCGACGTGGAGTTCTGCGACGAGGTGGCCCGGCTCGTGCGGATCGGCCGCCTGCCCGCCAAGCTCGTGGACGGCACCTACGTCTGGGCCATCCGCCGCGGGAAGAAGTATCCGTTCCCCGCCTTCGCCGCGGCGCTGCGGCTCAAGGCGGCCCGGCTGGGCGTCCGCCTGCCGTGAGCGGATCGAGCCGGAGCACCACGTAGCCCGCGTTCTCGTGGAGCCGCTGGAAGGGCAGTGTCTCGAGGCCGCAGGTTTCGAGCGGCACGATCGCATGGTCGGCGCCGTAGCGGGCCGCGACCTCGCGGAGCCGATCGACCCCGAGCGCGGCCGGCGACGACACGACGTCCCCGAGCCCGGCGTCGAGTGAGAAGCAGTCGGCGAACCGCCGCCGCCACTCCACGACCGACCTCGCGTCCTGCGGCACGTTCTTCCACGACACCACCTCGCGACGGCCGGTCCGCCAGGTGAACGACGCGGCTCCGCGCGGGGTGAGGAAGCAGGCCTCGGCGGGGGCATGATCGCGGACCCAGGCGCAGACGTCGGCCCAGGCGGCGGGATCCACCTTCACGTCGGCCCGCGCCGCCACCGCGGCCCCGCCCGGCCACGGCCAGTGGGGCGACTCGGCGGCGACGTCGAGGCAGATCAGGGCCGCGGCCACCCACCGCGTCAGCGCGGGGGGCACCGGCACGGCCGCGCGGCAGACGGTGCCGTCCTCGAGGACCGCGGCCGCCGTCGTCGCCAGCGCCAGCGGCACGAGGACGTCGGCGAGGCGGAACCAGTAGAACCGCAGGATGGCATGCGCCAACGCCGGCGCGAGTGGTTCCGCGAGGGACACGAGCCAACCGCCGGCCGAGATCACGACCGCCGCACCGACGAGCGTCGCCAGCCGGCGCCGCGTCGCGGCCGGGGGCAGCAGCCGGAACAGCAGCCACCACGCGACGATCGCCAGGAGATGCCTGGCCACGAGGGGCGCGGCGAAGGCCCGCGGCAGGAGGTGGTGGGACAGCCGCTCCACCACGTAGATCTCGTTCGCCGCGGCCCGCGTGGCGGCATCGACGCCCGCGTTCATGCCGAGCGCCGGCAGCACGCCGCAGGCGGCCAGTGCCGCTCCGGCCCCGAGCCACGCTGCCGCCGCTCCGCTGCCGTTGACGGCCCCGGCCGCCCCGCGGCTCCACCGCTCACGGGCCCAGGCGACCGTGACCGCGACGAGCGCCCAGCCGCCGACCAGCGGATGGAGCGCCGCGGCGGCGCCGCACGTGCAGCACGCGGACGCGAACCGGCCACGCACGGCCTCCCCGACGCCCGCGAGCACGAGCGCCCAGGCGAACACCTTGGCCTCGCAGCCGCCGATGACCCATTCGCCGGCGGCCGTCGTGAACCGCAGGGCGAGCGAAAAGAGCGCCGCCGCCGCAATGCGGCCCCACGTGGTGGTCACCAGCGGCACGATCGCGTGCCGGAACCCGACGGCGACCGCGAGCCAGCCGAGACCCCGGCCGATCCACGCGGCGGTGTCGAGCGGCACCGCCGCCGCGAGCGGTCCGAAGAGCATGTAGAAGACGCGGTGGGCGTCCGCCGACTCGAGAAAGAAGTCGCCGCGGCACCAGGCCGGGTCGGCCGCGTACCGCGCCTTCGTCAGGAAGTGGGCCTCGTTGGTGTCGGGCGCGGGCCACGCCCCGGCCGCGGCGAACAGCAGCGCGATCGCAAACAGCTCGATGCAGGCGCGTCCCACCGCCGATCGGCCCGCGTTGCTTCCGTCCGGCATGGCGGCCACCTATAACTCCGTCACTTCGCCCGCAGAGGATAGCCTGCAGCATGACCAGCGCGCCGAAATCCTCCGGGCCCGCCCCGGCCGGAGCCCGAACCGCGGCCGGCGGTGACGCCCTGCGGCGGGCGGCCTCCGGCGGCGAGGTGCTCGGCATCGTCGGCGCCCCGCTCGCCCTGGCCGCGAAGCTCGTCGAGCGGGGCGGCTTCGACGCCGTCTACCTGTCGGGCGCCGCCTTTTCCGCCGGCACGCTCGGCGTGCCCGACATCGGCCTGTTCACCCGGGATCAACTCGTCGAGCAGACGCGGATCCTGGCCCGGGCCACGAGCCTGCCGCTCGTCGTGGACGCCGACACCGGCTTCGGCGGCCCGCGCGAGGTGGAGGAGACGGTGCGGCTCCTCGAGGCCGCCGGTGCCGCCGCGATCCAGCTCGAGGACCAGCTCGGCGCCGACAAGCGCTGCGGCCACCTCGTCGGCAAGCAGGTGGTGGACGCGGCCGAGATGATGGACAAGCTCGCCGCCGCGACGGCCGGCCGCCGCGATCCCGGCACGGTGATCATCGGCCGCAGTGACGCCCGCGGCGTGCACGGCCTCGACGACTGCATCCGCCGCCTGCACGCCTACCGCGCGGGGGGCGCCGACTGGCTGTTCCCCGAGGCGCTCGCCTCGCGCGCCGAGTTCGCCCGCGTCGGCCGCGAGTTCGCCGGCTCCGCGCCGCTCCTCGCCAACATGACCGAGTTCGGCACGAGCCCGCTGATCTCGATCCCCGACCTCGCGGCCGCCGGGTTCGCCGCCGTGCTCTACCCGGTGACGCTCCTGCGGCTGGCCATGAAGGCGATGGAGGCCGGCCTCGCCGTGCTCGCCGCCGACGGCACGCAGGAGAGCCTCCTCGATCTCATGCAGTCGCGCGAGGAACTCTACGACCTCCTCGACTACGACCCGCAGCACCCCGAGCGGCACCGCCGCCGCGAGCGGTCCGAAGAGCATGTAGAAGACGCGGTGGGCGTCCGCCGACTCGA
>JBJTJO010000271.1:0-6577 GCA_046095965.1 Planctomycetaceae bacterium | reverse complement strand
TTCTTGAACTGCCGGAAGTCGGCGTCGGAGAGGCCGAGCTGGCGGATGCCGACGCGGATGTTGTCCTTGTCGAGGATCCGCATCACGACCGACTGCCCGTGGTTCGTGGGCAGCACGGACACGCGGAGGTCGTAGTCCTTGCCGTCGGCCGTGAGCTTGATGCGGCCGTCCTGCGGGCGGCGCCGCTCGGCGATGTCGAGCGTGGAGAGGATCTTGATGCGGGAGAGGATCGCGCCGAGGAGCCGGCGGGGCGGGTTGTCGCGCTCCACGAGCCGGCCGTCGATGCGGTAGCGGATCCGCACGCGGTCCTCGAAGGGCTCGATGTGGATGTCGCTCGCCCGCAGCTGCACCGCCTCCGTGATGATCAGGTTCACGAGCTTGACGACCGGGGCGTCGGACGAGTCCTCCGGCGTCGCGCCCGCTGCCTGCTCGAGGGCCGTCTCCGTGAAGTCGATCGCGGTGTCGGTGAACTCCTGGAGCATCGAGTCGGCGCTCTCGCCGTCGGAGAGGCCGTAGTGGCGGTTGATCGCCTCGACGATCTGCTCGCGCGGGGCGAGCACCGTCTCGATCTCGCGATTGAGGATGAAGCGGAGCTTCTCCTGCGTGTCGAGGTCGGTGGGGTCGCAGGCGGCGACCGTGAGCACGCCGCCGTTCTCCGCCACGGGGAAGATCGTGTTCTCGCGGGCCACGCTCTCCGGCAGGAGCCCCACCACCTCCTCGGACACCGTCTCGCCCGCGAGGCTCACGAACTTGAGGCGGTGCGCCTTGGCCAGGGCCTTGATCACGGCCTCGCCCGAGGCATATCCGAGGCGGACCACCTCGTCGTGCACCTTCTTGCCCGACGCGCCCGCGATCCGCACGGCCTCCGCGAGCTGCTCGGCGGAAACGAGGCCCTCGGAGACGAGGATCGTGGCGAAGGCGTCAGGCGGCATGGCGAAGCGGGAGGGGCCGGCCGGTCAGGCGGTCGGTTCGAGGAACGTGTCGGAGTGCTCGTAGCCGGGGGCGCAGGTGCAGAGGAACACGAGTTCCGTGCGGCCCGTGTTGCGGATCGTGTGCCGCACGCCCGGCGGGATCGCGATCGCGTCGCCCGGCCCGACCGGCCGCGACTCGGTCCCGAGCGTCATCTCCGCCGAGCCCTCGAGGATGTAGTAGATCTCCTCGGTGACGGCGTGGTGGTGGGGCGTCGTGGCGGCGAGCGGCGCGAGGCGGGCCTCGGCGAGGCTCTGCTTGCGGATCGCGGAGTTGCGGTGGGCGAGCAGTTCGCGGATGGTCGAGCCGTCCACGGTCGTGAACGGCGGCGCGGCGTTCCGGTTGACGATGTCCATGCGTGTTCCCGCGGTCCTCGGCGACATGAGTCAGGATACCAGACGTTCGCGGACGTGCAGCACGGCCGGCGGGATCGCCCGGCTGCGCCACGAACCCGGGTCGGGCAGGGCGGTGGGATCGAGCGACGCATCGGACTCGACCACCATCACGGTGCCCGCGGGCGCGACCCGCAGCAGCGCGTCCACGAGACTCACAAGGTCGGGGCCGCGCTCGCGGAACAGGGCCCACGGCGGCGAGACGAACACGAGCCACGGGCGGTCGGCAGGCAGTTCGGGCAGCCGCTTCGCCCAGGCGAACGCGTCGCCCGGACGCACGTCGATGCGGTCGGCGACCCCGAGCGCCCGCGCGGTCCGTCGCAGCGCCTCGGCCGTCGGGAAATGCCGCTCCACGAGCACGGCGCCGGACGCCCCGCGACTGACCGCCTCGAAGCCGAGCGCCCCGGATCCGGCGAACAGGTCGATCGCGAGCGCCCCGCGGACGGCCGGGCCGAGCAGGTCGAAGAGGGTCTCGCGAACCCGGTCCTTCATGGGCCGCGTCCGCGCGTGGGGGGCGAACTCGAGTCGCCGGCCCCGGAGGTCGCCGCCGATGATCCGCGGTGCGGATGCCGCGGGATCGGGCTCGGCAGGACGCCGGGGGCGGGGCATGGATTCTCCGGTTCGAAGGCGTGACGACCATCGCCTTCTCCCTCTCCCCATGGGAGAGGGCCGGGGTGAGGGTGCCTTGGTCGCCCGCTCCGGCGCCTCGGCACCCTCACCCGGCCTGCGGCCGGCCTCTCCCAGAGGGAGAGGCGAGGAACAAGCCGGCGAAGCGGATACTCTATAACCGAAGTGCGTTCCCGGTTGCCTTCCCGGAGATTCCCCCATGCCGTGGCGCCTCGCCGCCCTGATGCTCGCAGCGCACCTCGTCCAGGCCGGCGCCGCGGAGACCGCCACCCCGAAGGCGACCCCGGCGGATCCAGCCGCGGCACGGGCCGAGTTCGAGGCGGCGGACGCCGAAATGAAGCGGGTCGTTGGCGAGCTCGCAATCCTGCAGGCGAAGTGGCACCAGCCCGGTGCGGACCGGCCGACGCTCGAGAAGAAGTTCGACGCGCTCGCCACCGAGGGGCAGGCGATCGGCCGGCGCCTCGAGGCGGCGGCGGCGGCCCTGCTGCAAGTCGATCCACGGCACGCCGCGGCCCGAAAAATCTGCGGCGCCACGGTCGCGGCGGCGCTCCGGGGAGACGACCCCGCTCGGGCGCTCGCCACCGCGTCGGCCATGACCGACGCGGGCGTCGCCGATCCCGATGTGCTCGTGATGGCCGCCACGGCCGCCACCATCCTGTCGCGGCTCGACGAGGCGGACGACTTGCTGAAGAAGGCCGTGGGGGCCGGGGCGCCGGCGGCCCGGATCGCCGAACTCGAGGAGAGCATCGCGAAGTCGCGCGACAAGGTCGCCGCCGAGATGCGGCGGCGGGAGGCGCAGGCGGCCGCCGACGACCTGCCGCGGGTGAAGCTCGCGACCAGCGCGGGCGACCTGCTCGTCGAGCTCTTCGAGGACGACGCGCCCAACACCGTCGCGAACTTCGTGAGCCTCGTGGAGCGGGGCTACTACGACGGGACACCGTTCCACCGCGTCATCGGCGGGTTCATGGCGCAGGGGGGCGACCCGACCGGCACCGGCCGCGGCGGGCCCGGCCATGCCATCGCCTGCGAGTGCGACCTGCCGACCGCGCGGAAGCATTTCTTCGGCTCCTTGTCGATGGCCCACGCCGGCCCGAACACCGGCGGATCGCAGTTCTTCCTGACGTTCGCGCCGACCGAGCACCTCGACGGGAAGCACACCGTCTTCGGCCGGGTGATCGAGGGCTTCGACGCCCTGCCGCGGTTCGCGCGGACACAGGACGCGCAGGGCCGCACCGTCGCCGGGATCGAGCCCGACCGGATCGTGAAGGCCACCATGGTGCGGAAGCGCAACCATCCGTACGAGCCCCGGACGCTGCCGGACCCCAGGAAGTGATCGACCGTGCCGTGAGGAGGCTGCCGCCCATGACGTCCACGCCCCACCTCCTGACCGCCCTTGCGGTCGGCGCCGCACTGGCCGTCTCGACGACCGCCGGGGCCGAGCCCCAGCCCCCCGCCCCCGCGAAAGGAGCCAGCACCATGCCCGCCGGTGATCCCGCCGTGAACCCAGCCGTGGCCGGACGCGTGCCCGACGCCGAACTGCCGAAGACGGAGGCGGAGTGGCGGAAGCGGCTCACGCCCGAGCAGTTCGAGGTGACGCGGAAGAAGGGCACCGAGCGCGCCTTCACCGGCCGGTACACCGACACGGAGGCGCCGGGCACGTACCGCTGCATCTGCTGCGGCGAGCCCTTGTTCAAGGCTGGCGACAAGTTCCATTCGGGCTGCGGCTGGCCCGCCTTCTCGGCGCCGATCGACGGCGTGAAGGGCGCGGCGATCGCCGAGCACGAGGACCGGTCGCACTTCATGCTCCGCACGGAGGTCACCTGCCGCCGCTGCGGGGCGCATCTCGGCCACGTGTTCAACGACGGCCCGGCGCCGACCGGCCTCCGCTATTGCATCAACTCGGCGTCGATCACGTTCGACGCGGAGAAGCCGGCCGAACCGCCGAAGAAGTGAGCCCTCGCCGGCAAGCCCGGAGCCGGCCAGCTTCGCGGTGGCCGAACGATGCTGCCACCCGCATTCCGCAGAGTGCCACTCTGCGGCTACTTCCGGACAGGTCACGACCACCCGCACCCATCGCCTCGGCGCAGCGGGTCACTTCGCGGGCACGAGCTCGTCGATGAGGCGCACGATCTCGTCCGCAGGCTTCGGCAGCACGATCAGCCGCCGCCGGCCATCGACCCGGGCTCCGGCCACGACGTCCCCCTGCCGTGCATCGGTGATGAGGATCGCCGGAAGATCCGCCAGGAACGGGTCGGCCGAGATCGCATTGAAGGCCTCGACCGCCGGCACACCGAGCGTCGTGGCACTGATCACGAGGCAGTCGGCAGGCGGCGGCTGGCTGCCGAACCGGGACAGGGCACGCTGCGGATTCTCGGTCACGAGCACCCGGAAGCCGAGCTTGCCGAAGAACTCGCGGAGCACCTGCTGGGCTGCGTCGCCCGACTCCACCACCATGACGCTGCCGCGGCCCGCGGGCTTGGCAACGCTCGGTGCCGCCGCGGCCGGCGCCGCGGCCCCGACCACCGCCTGCTCCCGCCCGCGGGCGGCCACCTGCTCCACTCCGCGGCGAGCGTCGGCCGCCGTCTGGAACCGCTGCAGCGGGTCGAGATGCATCATGCGGGCCACGACATCGACCACGTCCTTCGGCAGCGTCGGCACCCGCGCGGCGAGCGGCTCGACCTGCGTGAACCGCCGCGGGTCGGACCGCACGCTGCGGTCACGCGACTCGGCGAGCGCCGGGCGGCCCGCGAGCAGAAGATAGGCAAGCGTACCCATGAAGTAGAGGTCGCCGCGGACGTCGTCGTCCCGCATGCCGGTGAGCTTCTCGAGCGCCGCGTAGTCCACCGTGCGCGGCTGCTCCATGCGGCCCAGGGCCTTGTCGCCCGAGTCATCGACCCGGGCGAGGCCGAAGTCCACGAGTTTGGCCACGCCCGTGGCCGACACGAGCACGTTGGATGCCTTCAGGTCGCGATGCGTGACGCCGCGGCGGTGGGCGTACTCGAGCCCCGCCAGCATCTGGAGGAGCAGGTCGAGCGCGCGGGGCACGTCGAGCGCCCCGCGGATCTTCACGAGCTCGTGGAGCGTGCCCCCCTCGAGGAACTCCATGACCAGGTACGCGGAGCCGTGCTCCACGCCCACGTCCTCGATGGCCACGATGTTGGGATGCCGCAGGAGCCGCCCCATCTCCCCCTCGCGCTGGAAGGAGGCCCGCTTGTCGGCGTCGGCCGCGTAGCGCCTGCGGAGCACCTTGACGGCGAGGATCGCGCCCGTGTCGCGGTGGATCGCGCGGTAGACGCGGGCGAACGACCCGGAGCCGATCTGGTAGAGCAATTTCGCGCGGCCGTAGTGATATCCCTCCCGCTCCCCCTTGAGGAGCCGCTCCAGTTGGAACCCCGTGAGGAGTTCCCGGCGGACGAGGGCCTGGCCGAAGGCCGCGGCGTCGGGCGCGTCGCCTGCGCACTCGCGCTCCGCCTCGTGCAGGGCGGCCGCCGGCGCGAGGTCGAGATCGGCGGCGAGTTGTGCCAGGTTCTCGGCCGTCGTCGGCTTCATGAGTGGATCCCCGTGGCGCGGGACTGCTGCCGCGACAAAACCTTATCTCCCGCCGCGTGGCCTCCTGCAACCCCCGGCGCTGCGCAGCCCGCCCCGCCCCGCCAGGCTGCCGGCCGCCCCCGGACTGCTCTGGAGCCGCGCGGCGGCCGCGGGTAGAAGCCCGGGTCCGTCCCCCTTCTCCGGCCCGCCATGCCGCTCCGGATTTCCCCAGCCGCGTCCGCGCTCGCCGCGGTGGTCGTGCTCGCCGCGGCCGCCGTCGCGCCGCCCGCGCATGCCGTCGCGGTGGAGGAAGGCCACGAGACAACCGCCACCTCCTGGTCGCTCGCGGAAGCCGACACCGCGCCTCGGGTGACGTCGCACGCGCGGTCGGACGAGTCGCCCCACCGCGGCGCGCGGTGCGAGCGGCTCCGGCTCGAGGCCTCGGCGGGCACGACGCTGCGGATCCAGGCGCCACTCGGGCCGGCGGCCGTGATCGACGAGTTGCGGTGCGCCGCGTGGGTGCGGTCGAGCCGGCCCGACGTGCGCATCGGGGTCCGGGTGCAGCTGCCCGCGTACAGGTCGCGGAAGACGGGCCGGCCCGTCGAGACGCTCGTGCCCGGCACCGTGTCGCGGGATGCCGGCCGCTGGGAACTGCTCGAAGTGGCCGACATGCCGCGGGCCCTGGCCCGCCAACTCCCCGCGTTGCGGCTCGAGCACGGGTCCGACGGTGACCTCGCCGGGGCCGTCGCCACGCACGTCGTGCTCGACCTCTACGCCGGCCCCGGCGCCTACGACATCGCCATCGACGACCTTGCGGTGCGGGGCGCCGTGACGCCCGCGCGGAGCGACTCACGGGTGATCCCCGCCGCGGCCACCGCCGCGGCCACCGCCGCGGCCGCCGACGCCACGACCGGTCCCGCGCCCGGTCCCGCCCCCACCGCGGACCCGCCCGCGGGGCTGGCCCGCGGCGTGCTCGAGGTGGCGGGTCTGCCCTTCTTTCCCCGCGCCCTCGAGCACAACGGCGAGCCGCTCGCCGCGATCGCGGCCCTCGGCTTCAACTG
>JBJTJO010000270.1:0-2760 GCA_046095965.1 Planctomycetaceae bacterium | reverse complement strand
GCGGCCGACGAGCGCGGGCCGGCCGACGGGATCCTCGTGCAACTGCCGCTGCCCGGGCACGTGGACACGGTGGCCGTGCTCGACGCCGTGCCGCCGGACCGCGACGTGGACGGCTTTCATCCCGAGAATGCGGGCCTGCTCTCGCAGGGGCGGCCGCGGTTCGTGCCCTGCACGGCCGCCGGCGTGCAGCGGATGCTGCTCGACGCCGGCGTCGAGACCGCGGGCCGCCACGCCGTGATCGTGGGCCGCAGCGACATCGTCGGCAAGCCGCTCGCGCTCCTGCTCGCGGCGAAGGGGCCGGGGGGCGACGCCACCGTCACGCTCTGCCACAGCCGCTCCGCCGACCTCCCCGCGATCACGCGGCAGGCCGACATCCTCGTGGCGGCCGTGGGCCGCCCGCGGCTCGTCACGGCCGACATGGTGAAGCCGGGTGCGGTCGTGATCGACGTCGGCATCAACCGGGTGGACGGCCGGCTGGTCGGCGACGTGGACTTCGATGCCGTCGCCCGGGTGGCCGGCCGGATCTCCCCCGTGCCCGGGGGCGTCGGGCCGCTCACGGTGGCGATGCTCCTCGCCAACACCGTTTTGGCCGCGGAATTGCGGCTCGGCAGGCGGTGATCCCGGGGCCAAGGCGGCCTTGAGCGTCGGCCGGGCGGCCTCTACCCTCCCGCCCGCACGGTCGGCCGGAAGCGGCGGAGTCCGCCCAGCCTGCCCGATCCCACGTCGCTTGCCCCGGCCCACCTCGGGCCGGCCGGATGGGCGACGGGGCGGGCGGCATCCGATCAAACCGGCAACGACTGCCTTGCACACGACGGACAACCGGGGTTCATGCACTACTTTCTCCGTGCCCTGCGCGAAGCGGCGAAGAGCTGGCCGCTGCTCGCCGCCGCCATGATCTGCTCCGCGTGCGTCGCGGGCCTGTGGGGCGCGAACATCATGGCGCTGCACCCGATCATCGAAGTGACGCTCAAGGGGGAATCGCTCCAGGAGTGGAACCGGCGCGAGATCGCGGCGGCCCGGGGGCGGCTCGAGTCCGTCGCCGCGGAACGGGAGGCGCTCGCGGCACGGATCGACGATCACGAGCTGGAGGGAGCCGAGCTGGCCAAGGCCCGGAACCGGGTCGCGGCCCTCGACGCCCAGCGGCACAGCGACGAGCGGGCCGTCGCCTGGGGCGCGTGGCGCGGGCCCTGGCTCGACCGCCTCCTGCCGATCGACCCCTTCCAGACCGTGCTCGTCGTCGTGGCCTTCGTCGTCGTCAGCACGGTCCTCAAGCACGTGCTGCTGCTGACCGGCACGATGCTCGTCAGCTGGGTGGCGATGGACATCTCCCGCTCGATCCGCTCCAAGGTCTTCGACAAGGCCCTGGAACTCGACCGGGCCCAGTTCATGCGGCATGGATCGGCAGGATTCATGGCCCAGGTCACGCACACCGCCGACATGCTCGCCAGCGGCATCACGACCTTCTACGGCGGGGCGGTCACCGAGCCGCTCAAGATCCTCGCCTGCCTCGGCGGCGCCTTCCTCGTGTCGTGGCGGCTGACGCTGGCCTGCCTGATGCTGGCCCCGGTCGTCGGCTTCCTCATGGTCTGGCTCAATCGTCGCATCCGGGCCGTCTCGCAGGGCATCCTCGCCCGGTCCCGCGGCTTTCATCACGTCCTTCTCGAGGCGCTCAACAACGTCCTCACCGTCCAGGCCTTCACGATGGAGGAGTTCGAGCGGCAGCGGTTCCGCGACTGCACCCGCGACATGATGCGGGTCGGCATGCGGCACGTCTTCTACCACGCGCTGGCCAACCCGATCACCGAGATCCTCGGCATCGGCATGGTGGCCACGTCGATCGCCGTGGGGGCGTGGCTCGTGATCAACCAGGAGACGCGGATCTTCGGCATCACGATGACCGACCAGCCGATGACCGTGCCCGGGATCATGGTCTTCTTCGGGCTGTTGATCGGGGCCAGCGACCCGGTCCGCAAGCTCTCCGGCGTGATCACGGGCTTCAACATGGGCATCGTCGGGGCCCAGGGGCTCTACCCGCTGCTCGACACGCCGTCGAAGCTCGTCGAGGCGGCCGCCCCCCGCCACGTGCCGTCGCCCCACCGCGAGATCCGCCTGGAAAACGTCTCCTTCAGCTACGACGGCATCGACACGGTGCTGAAGGACGTGAACGTCTCGATCCGCTTCGGCGAGCGGGTGGCGATCGTGGGCCCGAACGGCGGCGGCAAGAGCACGCTCGTGAACCTCGTCTGCAGGTTCTACGACCCCACGGCCGGCCGCGTGATGCTCGACGGCGTGCCGCTCACGGACGTCGCGCTCGCCGACCTCCGCGGCCGCATCGCCATGGTCACGCAGCAGACCGAGCTCTTCAACGAGTCGATCCACTACAACATCAAGTACGGCCGCTGGGACGCCTCCGACGCGGAGATCGAGGAGGCCGCCCGCAAGGCCCACGCGCACGACTTCATCGCCGGCTTCCCGGACGGCTACCGCACCATGGTGGGCCCGGGCGGCTTCCGGCTCTCGGGCGGCCAGCGGCAGCGCATCGCCCTCGCCCGGGCCTTCCTCCGCAACGCGGAGATCCTGGTCCTCGACGAGGCCACGAGCCAGATCGACGTCGAGAGCGAGCGGCTCATCCACGAGGCCCTGGCCCGCTACGTCGAGAACCGCACGGTGATCATGATCACGAACCGGGCGAGCACCCTGGCCCTCGCCGACTCGCTCCTCGAGGTGGAGCGCGGCCGCGGGACGAGGCGGTCGGCGGAG
>JBJTJO010000269.1:0-13338 GCA_046095965.1 Planctomycetaceae bacterium | reverse complement strand
CACCTTGCTGACCACCTTGCTGACCACCTTGCTGACCACCTTGCTGACCACCTTGCTGACCACCTTGCTGACCACCTTGCTGACCACCTTGCTGACCACCTTGCTGACCACCTTGCTGACCACCCTGCTGACCACCCTGCTGACCACCCTGCTCCTGCGGCTCGCCGGACTGCTGCGGCGCGCCGTTGTCGCGCGGTGGTTGCCGGTCCGAGCGCGCAGGGTCATCCTCGCGCGGCTCACTGCTCGGGCCGGCGCCACTCGGAGGCTCACGGTCGAGGGGTTGCGGCGGGGCCGCCGCGTCGATCTGCAGCGACCGCCACGGCGAGTGCGCGACGTTGGGCTTGTCAGGGCGCGTGTCGATCGCGATCGCGCGATACTCGAGCACCATGCCGGCGCCCGCTCCGGCCTGTTCCGGCACGATCTCGATCGCGCCGCTGAACGGCCCCACGTGCATGCGCTCGAGCATCCACTCCGGCGGCCGCTCCGCGCCGCCGCGGAGGCGCGTCTCCAGGCCCACGCGGGCCAGGCCGTAATCGGCGTCCTCGGCGCGCACGCGGATCGCCACGGGCGCCGACGGCGGCACGCGGAGCGCGTCCTCGGGCGCCTCGATCGACACCTCGGGCGCCCGGTCGGCGATCACCTCGACGCGGTGCTCGAGTTTCTCGACGATCGGCGGCTCGCTGGCCCCCGCCGACGCCCGGAGCTGGAACCCGAGGCGATACGAGCCGAACTCGGGGCCGGTGCGGTCGGCGTTCATCCGCAGCGGAAACTCGCCGCCGGCACGGGCGAGGTCGTGCTGCCCGATCCGCATCCGCTTCCGCTCGCTGTCGCGGCCGGCGCACCCGGGGTCGATCCAGGCGGCCTCGAGCGGACGGTTGCACTCGGCCGTGATCGTGACCTTCGTGAACTCGGGTGCGCGGAGATCACCCTGCCAGGCCACCGTCTCCGGCTTCCGGCCGGTGTAGGGCGGATAGTCGTAGCGGACCTCGCGGACGAGGAGCGTCGGCGTGTCCACGACCGCCACCCGCACGCGCTCGCTCCGCGCGTCGCCGGCCGTCACGACGAACTCGACCGAATGATCGAGGCCGCGGGCCGTGTCCGGGAGCACGGCCGCCAGCCGCCCGGGCTGCGGGCCCGCCACCAGCGGCACGTTCCACGGCGCGGCTGCGTCGGCGGCGCCATCGTCACGGAGCGGCGTGACCACGAGCAGGGCGGGCTCGCCGGCGCGGAGGCCATCGACCTCCGTTTCCACCAGCAGCTGCCGGCCACGGACGAGCGTCACCCGCCCCCCCGCGGCCTCCAGGGCATGGCTCGGCCGGTCACCACCGGCGGCGTCGGGCGGCATCCGCCAGGCAAGCCGTGGCGCCGCGATCGACACCCGCGCGGGCGCGGCCAGCCCCCACCACGGCGCCATGAGCCGCGCCGCCGACACCACGAGGCTCTTCGGGGCCACGAGCTGATAGACGCCGAGCGCGCCCACGAGCGCCGCGAGCGCGATGGCCAGCCGCAGGGGCACGTCGCGATCCGCGACTCCGTCGGCCGGCACCACCGAGAGCCGCTTCGCCGCGCGTCGTTCGAGCGACCGCACGACGAGCGGCGTCGCGTCCTCGGGCCGCGCCTTCACGAGCACGGCGTTGACGATGTCGTTGTGGAGTTCGGGGTGCTCGTGCTCGATGGCACGGGCCGCGTAGACGAGGTTCACACGGTAGCGCACCAGCGGCACGGCCCAGCGGATCACCGCGGCACCGAGGGCCACGACGCCCGCGACCAGCCACGCCCACCGCACCGCGACCGGCAGGCCGCCGGGCACGAGCCAGTGCTCGGCCAGCACCCCGAGGGCGAGCCAGCCGGTCGCCGCGACCGCCGCCCAGAGCACGAAGGTCGCCACGGCGACGCTCTTGAAATCGGCCCCGGCTGCGGCGAGCCGGGCCGCGAGGTACCGGTCCGACTTCGACTCGGAGCCGTGGTCCCAGTCGGCCACGGCGAGGGTGTCGCTGCTGGTAGCCGTCGCCATCGGACCGCCCGTGTCGGGCCCTCGATCCAGGGGGCGAGCATGCCCCACCGTCGGTTCTGCCGCCTGCGTCAAGTATATCGGCGGCCACCCCCACGGGGTTCGGTGATTTCGCCGCGGCCCTGCTATCGTGCGCGGTCGAAACGCAGGCCGCACGGAGCCGCCCGGGATCGATGTCGCTGTTGCCCGATGCCGCGTCGTTCCGCCGCCTCGTGGACGGCTCCACCCGGGGCGCGGGGGCGACGGCGGCGCGCGCGTGCCTCGCGGGCCTCGCCGTGCCCTACGCGGCCGCCGTCGCCGCCCGCAACGCCGCGTACGACGCGGGACTCCTGCCGGCCCGCCCCGCGCCCGTGCCCGTGATCTCGATCGGCAACCTCACGCTCGGCGGCACCGGCAAGACGCCGCTCGTGGCCTGGACCGTCCGCGTCCTCGCGGCGGCCGGCCGCCGGCCCGCCATCGTGAGCCGCGGCTACGGAGCCGCCGCCGGCGCCACGAGCGACGAGGCGGCGGAACTCGCGCTGCTCGTGCCCGGCGTGCCGCACGTGGCCGACCGCGACCGGCGCGCCGGCGCGGCCACGGCCGCGGCCGCGGGCGCCGACTGCGTGGTGCTCGACGACGGCTTCCAGCACCGCCGCCTGGCCCGCGCGCTCGACGTGGTCGCGAGCGACGCCACCGACCCGTTCGGCTGCGGCCACCTCTTTCCGCGGGGCCTGCTCCGCGAGCCGATGGCCGGCTTGGCACGGGCCGGCGCCGTCGTCCTCACGCGGGCCGACGCGGTCACCGCGGCGCGGCGCGGCGAGATCCGCGCGGCGCTGGCGGCGGCGTGCGGCACCGGGATGCCGGCCGTCTGGGCCGAGGCGGAGCACCGGCCGATGGCGCTGCGGCGCCATGCCGCCCCTGCCGAGCCGCTGACGGCGATCCGTGGCCGGCGCGTCGCCGCCTTCGCCGCCATCGGCAACCCCGCCGCGTTTCAGGCCGCGCTCGAGGCGCTCGGCGCTGATGTCGTGCACTTTCGCGCCTTCGCCGACCATCACGCCTACGCGGCGGACGACCTGGCGGCGCTCGCCCGCGCGGCGACCGGCGCACGGGTGGATCTCGTGGTCACCACGCTCAAGGACCTGGTCAAGGTCCGCCGCGACGACCTCGGCGGCGTGCCCCTCGCGGCGCTCGAGATCGCGCTCGCGGTGCGCGAGGGGGAGGCCGACCTGGCGGCGGTCGTGGCCCGGGCCGCGTCCGGCGGCCCCGCCTGACGTCCCGCGCCGCGCCGGCACGCCCGCCTACTTGCGCTTCTCGTTGTGGACGGTGTGCTTCCGCAGCCGGGGCGAATACTTCTTGACCTTGAGCTTCTCCCCGCCGGTCTTCCGGCGAAGGGTGTAGTTCATGTCCCCGGTCTCCTCGCAGACCAGGTGCACCACCTCGAGCCTCTTCTTGCCCTTCGCCATCGCTGCGTCTCCAGCCGGGAATTCTGGCCGCGGACCGGCCGGAGTGCCGAATCTAACCGGATGTCCGGGGCGTCGCCAGCGGACCGCGCCGCGAGCGGGCCCGGGACGCATCGCGGCCGGCATTCCGGGTGCCACCGGGTGTCCGGAATGCTATGATTTCCGAAGAGCCGGGACGGCCGCTCTTCTGACGGCGGGCACCGGTGATTCGAAACGCGGAGCAATCACCATGGCCAGCCGCATCGAGCCGGACAAGAAGCCGAAGCCGCCTGCAGCGCCGGTGAAGCCGGTCGCACCCAGGCCCGCGGGCGCCGCCAAGCCCGCCACGAAGCCAGCCGGGCCGCCGCCTGCCGCCGGCAAGCCGGGCGTCGCCGCGGCCAAGTCCGCAGCCGGGCAAGCCGCCGCCGCGGATGCGAACGACGAGGAAGGCGCCGACGGCGCGGGGGACGTCCTCGCCTCCGGCTTCATCAAGAACACGCCCGCCTGGGCGATCAGCATGCTCGTGCACGTCATCGCGCTGTTGGCGATGGCGCTCATGGTCACCCCGCCGCCCGAGAAGGAGAAGGTCCACGTCATCACCTCCTCGGCCCCCGACGTCAACGAGGAATTCGAGGAGCTCGAGCCCGAGCAGCCCGTCGAGAACGTCCCGCAGACCGACGCCGTCGCCGACGTCGTCGTGCCCACCGACGTCACCGTCGTCGAGGACGTGAAGGTGATCTCCACCGCCGACGACGCCGACGCCGCGCCGCTCAACGTCGAACTGAGCGACTTCGGGTCCGAGACCGCGCCGGCCGCCGACGTCATGGCCACGATCGGCGTCGTCGGCGGCAAGGGTGCCAGCGGCCTCGGCGGCCGCGCCAATGCCTCGGCCCTCGCCGCGGCCGGCGGCGGCGGCGGCGACACCGAGGCCGCCGTGGACCGCGCCCTCAAGTGGTTCATCGAGCACCAGATGGACGACGGCGGCTGGTCGTTCGACCTCGCCCAGTGCCCGAAGTGCCAGGGAAAGTGCAGCCACTCCGGCGGCAGCAATGACCGGGCCGGCGCCACGGCGATGGCGCTGCTCCCCTTCCTCGGCCGCGGCTACACGCACAAGGAGGGCCCGTACAAGCGGCAGATCGAACAGGGCCTCGCCTTCCTCGCCACCCGGTCGGCCAACGCGCAGGGCAACGTCTACGCACCCGGGGGCAGTATGTATTCGCAGGGGCTCGCCGGCATCGTCCTCTCCGAGGCCTACGGCATGACGCAGGACAACCGCCTGCAGGGTCCGGCCCAGATGGCGCTCTACTTCATCGAGCAGGCGCAGGATCAGCGGGGGGGCGGCTGGCGGTACACTCCCGGCCAGCCCGGCGACACGTCGGCCGTCGGCTGGCAGATCATGGCGCTCAAGAGCGGCAACATGGCCTACCTCCAGGTCAATCCGCAGACGATCAAGAAGGCGGTCGAGTTCCTCGACTCGGTGCAGGACGACTCCGGCTCGGCCTACGGCTACACCGACCCGGGCAAGGCCCCCGGCACCACCGCGGTCGGCCTGCTCTGCCGGATGTATCTCGGCTGGAAGAAGGACAACGCGGCACTGCAGCGCGGCGTCGAGCGGCTGGCGAAGGCCGGGCCGAACGCCGACCTCTACTACGACTACTACGCCACGCAGATCATGCACCACATGGAGGGCGACGTGTGGGTGGCGTGGAACGACAAGATGAAGTCGATGCTGCTCCAGTCCCAGTCGAAGAAGGATCACGAGGCGGGCAGCTGGTACGACGGCGTGAACTCGGGCCACGGCGCCCATGCGGCGGGCCGCGTCTACTGCACGTCGCTCGCGACGATGATCCTCGAGGTCTACTACCGTCACCTCCCGATCTACCGGAACCAGAGCGTGGACGAGGAGTTCAAAGAGTAGCGCGTCGCGGGCCATCCCCGGCCCCGCGAAGCGTGCGCAGATGACGCGCGGAGCATGGCACACGGCCGCTCATCTCGCCTCTCCCCCTGGGAGAGGCCGGCCGCAGGCCGGGTGAGGGTGCCGATGATCGGGCGCAGTCCCTGCACCCTCACCCCGGCCCTCTCCCGGAGGGAGAGGGAGACACGGCAGACACGGTGCTCAACGGGATCGCTCGCGAGCGAACTCGTACCGGGCTGCCTACACCCAAACCACGGGCGTCGTGCCCGTATTTGCCTTGGCAGGCGGAGGGCAAGCCGCGGTTCCCCTCCCCTGCCCGAAGCCGAGCGGGTTGGGCGGGAAGCGCAGGGCCATTTGCAAGCGGCCGCGCCGCGGCTGCCGATGCTCCTATTCGGGATCACCGTGCGCGCGGAGCCGGCCGCGGCCCGGCGGCAGACTCTCCGCAACCGTCACAGTCCACGGCATCGCCCCCGCCACTCCAACCCATGCCCACCACAGACCAGCCCGTGTCGCGGATCCAGTGGATCGTGGCCAGCCGCGCCATCCGCTCGGGCTACGCGAGCGCGGTCTGCCACGTCCTCGCGCTCATCGTCCTCGCCTTGCTCGTGATCCCCGCCGAGACCGCGCGGCGGCCGCGGCCGATCCGCATTCGGTTCGCACCGCCGGCGGCCGAGTCGGGGACCGACGGCGGCGTTCAGCCGGTCACCATGGCCGGCCGGAATTCCGCGCCCGACACGGCCGTGGCGCGGGTGGAACCGTCCCAGGCGCCGAGGGCCGAGGCGCCGCCGGCACCGGCACCAGCCGACGCACAGGCCGATCCGCCGCTCGTCGAGGTCGCCGCCCCGTCCGCCCCGGCGGCCGCGCCCGTCGTCGCCCGGCCGGCGTCGCTTGCGCGGCCGAGCGCGGCGACGACCGCGGGGGATGGCGCGGACACGGGCGACCCCTTCGCCACCCGCCGGGGCGGGGCGCGGGGCGCGGCGGCCCGGCAACGCGGCGGCTCGGCGGCGAGCGAGGCCGCCGTCGATGCCGGGCTTGCCTGGCTGGCAGCGCACCAGGGCGCGGACGGCTCCTGGCGGTGCGACCTCACGAATTGCCGGTGCGCGGGTGCCTGCCGCGATCCGGGCACCGTCGCGAGCACGACGGCCGCCACCGGCCTCGCCCTGCTGCCCTTCCTCGGCGCCGGCCACACCCACGTCGAGGGCGATCACCGCGACGTCGTCAACCGTGCGCTCTACTACCTCATCTCGCGCATCCGCCCCACGCCCCGCGGCGGCGATCTCGCGGAGGGCACGATGTACGGCCAGGGCGTGGCCACGCTCGCCCTCGCCGAGGCGCTCGGGATGACGCGCGACGACATGCTCGTGCGGCCGGTGACCGACGCCGTGAAGTTCATCGTCACGGCGCAGGACGCCTACGGCGGCGGCTGGCGCTATCTGCCGGGGCAGCCGGGCGACACGACCGTGACGGCCTGGCAACTCGCCGCCCTCAAGAGCGCGGCGCTCGCGGGCGTGGCGGTGCCGTCGCCCACGATCGACGGGGTGCGGCGCTTCCTCGACCGCGTGCAGGCCCGCGGCGGCGAGGCCTACGGCTACCAGGGCCCCCAGGCGCTCCCCTGCACGTCGGCGATCGGACTGTTCTGCCGGCTACACACGGGCTGGGACGACGGTGACGCGATCCGGCGCGGGCTCGCGACGCTCGCGAAGCCGGGGCCCGACCCGCAGGCCGTGTACACGAACTTCTACCTCGCGCAGGCGCTCCTGCAGGGCAACCACGCCGCCTGGCCGGCGTGGAACCGCCGCAACCGCGACCATCTGGTGGCGACGCAGGCGGCGATCGGCCACGAGCGGGGCAGTTGGTTCTGCGCCGATCCCGAGACCGCGCCGGGGGGCCGACTCGCCCACACGGCCCTCGCCGTGCTCACGCTCGAGGTCTACTACCGACTGCTGCCCGTCTACCGCCCCGAGGCCGTCGAGCAGGAGTGGTGACCGCGGGCCCGCCGTGGTACAAAATCTGTCCTGCGGCCGTCCCGCCGCGCCCCCCGTACGAGGATCCAATGGCCAAGCCCCACCGCGGCCTCAAGAAGGCCAACCACGGCGCCCGCCCCGCCAACAGCAAGGCCCGCAAGGCCAAGCGGAAGCACATCCGCACCTGACTGCCCGCGGAACGAGCCCCATGGCCCCGCGCGACTACATCATCCATCCGAGCGAGTACGACCTCGACCGGGTGATCGCCGATATCCACGAGATCCGCCGCTGGAACCTGCAGCGGTTCGAGATGGAGCAACTCACGGCGATCGTCCACGAGGACCAGGCCCGCGGCCTGTGCGTGGGCTACAAGGACCTGACCCGGGACGAGTTCTGGATCCGCGGCCACTTTCCCGCGCTGCCGCTCATGCCGGGTGTGCTCATGTGCGAGGCCGCCGCGCAGCTCTCGAGCTACTACACGCAGAAGCACAACCTCCTCGACGCCCAGGTCGTCGGCTTCGGCGGCATGGAGGACGTCCGCTTCCGCGGGCCGGTGGTGCCCGGCGACCGGCTCGTGATCGCGGTCGAGCGGATCCGCGTCCGCCCCAAGGCGATGATCGTGTGCCGCTTCCAGGGCCTCGTCCGCGAGACCGTCGTCGTGGACGGAACGATCAAGGGCGTGCCGCTACCGGTGGACGCCCTCGCCGGCTTGTCCGGCCCCACCGAGGGCTGACGGCCCGGCCATGCCCCGTCGCCCCCCGAAGAAACCCGATCCCGCGCTCGACCTGTCGGCGCACCTCCTCGCGCCCGACGCACTGCCGGAAGGGGGCGACCCGCGCGGGCTCTTCGCGCGCCCGGCGCCCGTCGAACTCGAGGTGGGCAGCGGCAAGGGGCTGTTCCTCGCCACCGCGTCGGCCGCGCGGCCCGACGTGAACTTCCTCGGCGTGGAGATCGCGGGCGGCTACGCGCGGATGTGCGCCGGCCGGCTCGCGACGGCGGGCCGCGACAACGCCCGGATCGTCCACGGCGACGCCCTGCCGCTCGTCCGCGACCGGATGCGCGACGCGTGCCTCGCGGCGGTCCACGTCTACTTCCCGGACCCCTGGTGGAAGGCCCGGCACCGCAAGCGCCGCGTGCTCTCGGAGCCGTTCCTGCGGCAGGTGGCCCGCGCGGTGGCACCCGGCGGCCACCTCCACGTCTGGACCGACGTCGAGGAGTATTTCCGGGAGACGCTCGACATCGCGGCCGCCACGGGCCTGTTCGCGGCCCCGGAGGAGGAGGCCGCGCGCGAGGCCGAGCACGACCTCGACTACCGCACCCACTTCGAGCGCCGCACGCGGCTCGCCGGCGAACCCGTGTGGCGGGCCGCGCTCACGATCCGCGGATGAGGTCGCCCGCTTCCGGGCGCACCCGGTCGTTGGGGTGTTACCTGCGGGGGCGCCGGCAATTCGCCAGTCAGACTGGGGGAGGCCGGCCGCAGGCCGGGTGAGGGTGCAGGAGTTGCGGACGGTCGCCACACGCACCCTCACCCTGCCCTCTCCCAGAGGGAGAGGGTGAGGCGGCAGTCACCGCGTCACCGCCTCGTACGTCCGCCCGCCCGTGCCCGCGGCCGACTGCCCGCGGGCGATCTCGTAGAGCCGCTCGCCCGCCGGCGTCGGATAGTCGCCGGTGAGGCAGGCCTGGCAGAGGCTTGCCGGCGCGAGCCCGATCGACCGCGCCACCGCCTCGAGGGGCAGGTAGCGGAGCGAGTCGGCTCCCAGCCGGGCCGCCATCTCCGCCTGCACCTCTTCCGTGAGCGGGCCGCCGCGGAGGAACTGCGGCGCGAAGAGCTCGTCGATCGTGCTCATGTCGATGCCGTAGAAGCAGGGGGCCACGATCGGCGGGCAGGCCACGCGGACGTGGATCTCGCGGGCGCCCCCCAGCGACCGCATCCGCCCCAGGAGCACCTTCATCGTCGTGCTCCGCACGATCGAGTCCTCGACGAGGATCACCCGCTTGCCCTCGAGCACCTCGCGGAGCGGCGTGTACTTCGTCTCGGCCTTGGCGCGGCGGCTGGCGGCGCCGTCGATGAACGTGCGGCCGGTGTAGCGGTTGCGGATCAGCCCCTCGACCGCCGGCACCCGCAGCCGGTAGGCCAGCGCGTCGGCGGCGGCCTTGCTCGTGTCGGGCACGGGCACCACGACCGTGTCGGCGTCGATCGGGATGGTCTCGAGCGCCGCGAGCTCCTCGCCGAGCCGCTTCCGGGAGAGGTAGACGCTCCGCTCGTCCATGCTGCTGGCGACGTTCGCGAAGTAGACCCACTCGAAGAAGCAGTGGGCCCGCCGCGGGCTGGCCGCAAAGCGCTCGACGCGGACCTCGCTCCCCTCCACCACGAGCGCCGTGCCCGGCTCGAGCGAGCGGATCGAGTCGGCGGGGAATCCCAGGTTGAGCAGCGCCACGCTCTCGCTGGCCGCGGCGACGAGCGGGCCGAGCCGCGCGTATTCCATGGGACGGATGCCGAGCGGGTCGCGGGCCACGATGAGCCGGCCGCGGGCGTCGAGGATCGCCAGGTTCCACGCCCCGTCGAACCGGCGGGCGAGGGCCGCGAGCAAATCCACCGGCGACGGGTCCGCGTCACCCGCGAGCTCGTGGCCGATGGCGTGCATGATCACCTCGGTGTCGTTGTCGCGCGCCAGGTGATGCTCGGCCGAGGCGAGGATCTCGGCCCGGAGGGCGGGATAGTTGGCCAGCTGGCCGTTGAAGCCGAAGGAGAACCACTTCCGGCGGCGGATGTGCGGCCGCTCGAGCGGCTGCGCGTAGGCCCGGTCGTCGGCGCCGCAGGTGGCGTAGCGGACGTGGCCGATCGCGGCCCGGCCCGCGTGCTGCTCCATGAGGCTCTCGTACTTGCCGCGGTGGCTCATCCGGAACACCTCGCTGACCGTGCCCACGTCCTTGTAGGTGGCGAGCAGCTGGCTGCGGTCGGGGTTCCAGGCCGTGATGCCGGCCGACAGCTGCCCGCGGTTCTGCACGTCGAGGAGCATCCGCGGCACGAGCCGCGACACCTCCTCCGGCCCCTGGACCGGGCACAGCGGGCTCGTGTCGGCGGCGGGCACCGGCAGGTGGTAGATCGCGGCGAGGCCGCACTCGTGCTGGAGGTCGCTCATCGCGGAAGGGCACGCCGGAGGCGGGCGCCGGCACCTCGCGCACGCCCGAAACGCCACTATACGGGGGGCCGTGGCGGGGCCTCAACCACCACGGAGGGCCGGGCCGTTTGGCGGCGTTCGTCGGGCGGCGACGGCGCGGGTAAGATGTCCCTCCCGTGCCGCGCGGCGCCACGTGCCGGCAGGCCTCCGCCAGCCATCATGACCGATCCCGAACGCTCCCGACTCGTCTCCGCGGCCCGCCTGGTCGTGGTGAAGGTCGGAACCCGCGTGCTCACGGGAGCCGACGGCCTGCTCGATGACCGCCGGATCGCGACGCTCGGCCGGCAGATCGACGCGGTGCTCGCCGGCGGGCGGCAGGTGGTGCTCGTCAGTTCCGGCGCGGTCGGCGCGGGCATGGGCCGCATGGGCCTCCGCGAACGGCCCCAGGAGCTCGCCGCGTTACAGGCCGTGGCGGCCATCGGCCAGAGCTGCCTCGTCGAGGCCTACGAGCGGGCCTTCCGGGCCCACGGCCGCCACGCGGCCCAGGTGCTGCTCGTGGCCGACGACCTCCAGGACCGGGCCCGCTACCTCAACATCCGCAATACGCTGCGGGCGCTGCTCGACTTCGGCGCCGTGCCGGTCATCAACGAGAACGACACCGTGAGCGTCGAGGAGCTGCGGACGTCGTTCGGCGACAACGACCGGCTTGCGGCGCTCGTGGCCACGCTCGTGGGGGCCGACCTGCTCGTGCTGCTCTCCGACGTGGACGGGCTCTACGACCGCCACCCGGGCGAGCCCGGCGCGACCATCCTGCGGCACGTGCCCCGGATCGACGCGGGCGTGGAGGCGCTCGCCGCCGACCGCCCCGGCGGCCTGTCGAAGGGGGGCATGGCGAGCAAGATCGCCGCCGCGCGGATCGCCGGCGACGCGGGGGGCGCCTGCATCATCGCGTCCGGCCGCGACGACGCGGTGCTCGAGCGGATCTTCCGCGGCGAGGCGGTGGGGACGGCCTTCGCCGGTCGCGCGGAGGCGATGCCGGCGTGGAAGCGGTGGCTGGCCTGGTCGGCCGAGGCCCGTGGCACGGTCGCCGTCGATGCCGGGGCCCGCCGCGCGGTGGTGGCCGGGGGCCGCAGCCTGCTCGCCGCCGGCGTGACGGGACTCGACGGCGAATTCGCCGCGGGCGACGTGGTGGCCCTCGCCGGCCCCGATGGCGGCGTGTTCGCGCGCGGGCTCGTCAACTATCCCGCCGTCGAGCTGCGGCGGATCGCCGGCGCGCGGACGGAGCGGATCGCCGCGCTCCTCGGCTCCGTGCCCTACGAGGAGGTCGTCCACCGCGACAACCTCGCCATCGTCCGCCACGACGCCGCGGCCGAAGCCGGGTGAGCCGGGAACGGGACCAGCATGCTGCACGAGATCGCGATCGTCCTGGCCCTCATCCTGGCCAACGGCTTCTTCTCGGGCGCCGAGATGGCGATCGTCGCCAGCCGCCGCGGCCGGCTCCGCCAGCTCGCCGACCAGGGCGACGCGGGGGCGGCGACGGCCCTCGAGCTGGCGTCGAATCCCGACCGCTTCCCTCCCCACCGTGCAGATCGGCATCACGCTCGTGGGCACGCTGGCGGCAGTCTACGGCGGCGATCGCCTCGTGGACGCCCTCGCCGGCTGGATCGCCACCCGCGTGCCGGCGGCGCTGGCGGGCGCGTCGCGGACGATCGCCCTGACGACCTTCGTGATGCTGCTCTCGTTCGTCACGCTCCTGCTCGGCGAACTCGTGCCGAAGCGGCTGGCCCTGCGGCGGGCCGAGTCGTTCGCCCGGATCGCGGCCCCCGTCATGCAGTTCGTGTCCCTCGTCTTCAGGCCGCTCGTGTGGGGCATGGGCACGGCCACCTCGGCCGTGCTGTTCCTGCTCGGCGCCCGGGGCCAGGCCGGGCCGTCGGTGTCCGTGGACGACATCGAGCACCTGCTCGAGGCGGGCCGTGCCGAGGGGGTGCTCGAGGGGATCGAGCAGTCGGTCGCTTCCGAGGCCCTGCGGCTCGGCGAGCGCACGGTCCGCGACATCATGCGGCCGCGGATCGACCTCGACGCCCTCGACATCGACACGCCGGCGAACGAGGTGGCCGGCGCCGTGGCCATGGCCGGCTATTCGCGGCTCCCCGTCTACGAGGGCTCGCTCGACCACATCCTCGGCTACGTGTCGCTCAAGGACGTGCTGCGGCACTCCTGGATGGGCTGGCCGATCGAGCTGCGGAAGATGCTGCACCGCGCGCTGTTCGTGCCGGAGACGATGCCGCTCGACCGGCTGCTCGAGCTCTTCCAGACGGAGAAGAACCAGCTCGCGGTCGTGCTCGACGAGTACGGCGGCACGGAGGGGCTCGTGACGCTCGAGGACGTGCTCGAGGAGCTCGTCGGCGAGATCCACGACGAGCACCGCCGCGAGGAGGCCGCCGCCTTCACGCGCCGCGACGACGGCTCGTGGCTCGTCGATGGCGGCGCCGCCGTCGAGGATCTCGTGCAGCGGCTCGACGTGAAGCCCGAGCCGGGCCCCCGCGACTACTCGACCGTGTCGGGACTCGTGCTCGCCGAGCTCGAGCGGATCCCCACGGCCGGCGACACGCTCCGCTGGAACGGCCTCGTGATCGACAAGGCCGCGCCCGTCGAGTGACGGTGGCCGGAGCCGGACACGGCTGGCCTGGGAGACGCGGCCGTGATCATTCCCTCGCTCTCCCTCTGGGAGAGGGCCGGGGTGAGGGTGCCTTGGTCGCCAAGCCACCTGCCGCTGCACCCTCACCCGGCCTGCGGCCGGGCGCTCCCCCTGGGGGGGGGGGGGGTTTGCGGGGCGCGGCTGCAGGCGGCGAAGGAGGCGTACGAGCGGGCGTTCGCGGCCTGGCGGCAGGTGCTCGACGCCGCCCCG
>JBJTJO010000268.1:0-26668 GCA_046095965.1 Planctomycetaceae bacterium | reverse complement strand
CGGCCGGCGGCCTGCACTGCGGCGGCACCGAGATCGTCGTCGGGACGGGCGCCTTCCTGCGGATGGTGAACCTGCAGAACTGGAACACCGGCGTCTGGCACTTCGCCCGGCAGAAGGCGGTCGTCCACGCGGGCGGTCGGCTGCAGTGGACGCTCGGGGCCCTCGGCAGCCGGCTGTCGCAGGTGGCCCAGGACGTGGCGCTCGCGGGCCGCAACGCCGAGGCGCAGGTGAATGGCGTGATGTTCACCGAAGGCCGGCAGCAGCTCGTCTACAACACGCTCCAGCACCACGAGTCGCCGGCGTGCCGCAGCGACCTGCTCTACAAGGGCGCCCTCCAGGATCGCAGCCGCCTCGTGTGGCGGGGCATGATCAAGGTGGACAAGGCCGCGCAGAAGACCGACGGCTACCAGCGCAACGACAACCTCATGCTCTCGAACGAGGCCCGGGCCGACTCGATCCCCGGGCTCGAGATCGAGGCCGACGATGTCCGCTGCACCCACGGGGCCACGAGCGGCCGCGTGGACGCCGACCAGATCTTCTACGCCCAGGCCCGCGGGCTCTCGGCCGACGAGGCCGCGCGGCTCGTCGTGGCGGGATTCTTCCAGCAGGTCTTCGACCGGATCACGATCCCGCCGGTCCGCGAGGCGCTCGCGCGGGCGATCGGCCGGCGGATCCGCCGGGTGTCGTGACACGGCCCCCTGCCCTGCCCCGGGAACGTTCCATGAGCGAGTTCACGCGGGTTTGCGACGTGGCCGAGGTGCCCGACCCGGGCACGACGCTCGTCGAGGTCGCGGGCGAGATGGTGGCGCTCTTTCACGTGGACGGCGCCTGGCACGCGATCGACGACGTCTGCACGCACGACGGCGGGCCGCTCGCCGACGGCGAACTGCGAAACCACACGATCGCCTGCCCGCGGCACGGCGCGAAGTTCGACATCCGCACCGGCGCCGCGCTCACGATGCCGGCGGTCCGGCCGACCCGGGCCCACGAGGTGAAGGTCGAGGACGGCGGCGTGTGGGTGCGGCTGCGGGCGACTGCGGGTGGCCACGGCCCCGCGGCGCACGCGCTGCCCGTGACGCCGGCTCCCGCTCCCGCGGGCGGCGCCGCGCCCCCGGGTGCCGCCGCTTCGGCCGCCGAGCCCGCCGCCACGGTGGCGTGGCCGGCCTCGGGCCAGCCGCTCTGCGAGGACTCCGTCCGCGAGATCCTCAAGGAGGTGAAGGACCCCGAACTGTTCGTGAACATCGTCGATCTCGGCCTGGTCTACGGCGTCACGATCGGCGACTCGACCGACGAGCCGGGCAAGCACCACGTGTCGGTGGACATGACGATGACGAGCCCGGCGTGTCCGGCCGGCCCCCAGCTCATCGCCGACACGAAGCGGGCCATCGGCCAACGCGCTGACGTGGCGGTCGTCGAGGTGCGGATCGTGATGGACCCGCCGTGGACGCCCGACCGCATGACCGAGGCGGCACGCGACCAGCTCGGCATCTTCTAGTTTCACGCGGCGCTCGCCATCCTGGCCTCGCTTCGCTTGGTCGCCCTGCCGGGCGACGGCAAACCGGCCCTCCGGGCCTGACGCCATCCGCACGCGGCGCTCGGCAGCACCCGGTGCCGTTCCAAGCCGCTCCACGGTGGCCACACAAAGTGACCACCCGCATGCCGCAGGTTGAACAACCTGCGGCTACACCGGACACATGACATCGCCTCCGCGCAGCGAGTAGGTGCAGACTGGCAGTCTGCACCCGGTGGCGGGCCTGTCGGCGTCGCTGAGGCCGAGCGAGGTGGCACACCCAGTTTGCCGCGCAGACGACCGGGATTCCCGCGGGACTCACTTCGTGCCCCCTGCCCCCGGTATGCTCGCGGCGATGCCTCGCACCCATCGGCCCATGCGCGTCGTTCTCTGCGAGTGGTGCATGTCCGGCGGGCTCGCCGGCGCCGATGCGTCGATCGCGCGCGAGGGGCGCATGATGCTCGAGGCACTCGCGGCCGATGCCGCCAAGGATGCGGCCCTCGACGTGACCGTGCTCGTCGAGGCAGGGAGGGCGCTCGACCTGCCCGCGTTGACTCGCCTCCTCGCGGTACCCGCCGGCGGCGCCGCTGCCGCGATCGTCGCCGCCGCACGAGACGCCGACTGGACGGTCGTCGTCGCGCCGGAGACCGATGGCATCCTCGCCGGAGTCGTGCGGGCCGTGCGCGCCGCCGGCGGCCGCGTGCTTGCGCCGGATGACCGCGTGATCGACGTCGCCAGCGACAAGCAGGCCACCGTCGATGCACTCGCGGCCCGGGGCCTTCCCGTGCCCGCGGGCCGTGCGCTCGCGGCGGGCGAACCGCTGCCCGCCGGGTTCCACCTGCCCGCCGTTCGCAAGGCCCGCGCGGGCTGCGGGGGCGACGGACTTGAAATCCTCGCCGCGCGGGACGCGCCGCCCGCGTCGATGCCGACCCGTGTCGAGGCACTGACTGAGGGCACGCCCGTCGGCGTGTCGTGCCTCTGCGGGTCGTCCACCCCGATCGTGCTGCCGCCGATGCGGCAGCGGTTCACGGCAGGCACCGCGCCGCGCTACCAGGGGAGCGACCTGCTCGCCGGCGCCGGGCCGATCGCGCGGGCCACGGCGCTTGCGCGACATGCCGCCACGGCCCTCGGGGCCACCGCCGGCTGGCTCGGCGTGGACATGATCCTGGGTGAACGGCCGGACGGCCGCGACGACCGCGTGCTGGAGGTCAATCCGCGGGTCACGACCTCGTTCGTCGGGCTCTCGCGGCTCTTTGCGTCGAGCCTCGTGGCGGCGATGATCGAGGCCGCGACGGGCACGGACGTCGCACCGACGCTCGTACCCGTCGCGGGCTCTGGTCCATCGGCCGATTTCCGCCTGCCCGACGCCTGACCGCCACGTCTCCGCCGACTCCCATGCCAGCCTCCGACCTCATCGCGCTCGACGTCGGCGGCGCCAACCTCAAGGCGTCCGACGGTCGCGGCTGGACGCACGCCGAGCCCTTCTCCCTGTGGCGGGAGTGGCGGCGGCTGCCGGAGGCGCTCGTCCGCATCCTCGACCCGGCCGCCCCTCGCCGCGTCGTCGCGACGATGACGGGCGAGATCGCCGACTGCTACACCTCGCGGGCCGCCGGGGTCGCGCACATCGTGGAGTCGCTCGTCGGCGCGGCCCGCGGGCGCGCGGCCGATGTCGGCATCTACCTCGTGGACGGCCGGATCGTGCCTCCCGCGGAGGCGATCCGCAGGCCGTTGCTCGCGGCGGCCTCGAACTGGCACGCCCTCGCGCGGCTGGCCGCCGCCCATGCGCCGGCGCCGCGGTCGCTGCTCGTGGACGTCGGCTCCACCACGACCGACGTCGTGGCCCTCGTGGACGGCGTGCCCGTGCCGCTCGAGCGGGACGACGCCGGCCGCATGCGGTCGGGTGAACTCGTCTACACGGGGATCGAACGGACGCCGCTGGCGGCGATCGTGCGCGTGCTGCCGCACGACGGCCTGCCGCGGCCGGTGGCGGCCGAGCGGTTCGCCGACTCGCGCGACGCCTGGCTCCTGCTCGGCGGCCTGCCCGAGGATCCCGCCGACCACGACACCGCCGACGGCGGTCCGGCGACCCACGCCGCGGCCCGCGTGCGGCTGGCCCGGGCGCTGCTCGTGGAGCCCGACGACTTTTCCTCCGCAGCTGCCGTGGCAGCGGCGGAACGGTGCGCCACCGTGCAGGCGCGGCGCGTCGCCGCCGCCCTGCGCCGCGTCGCCGCGTGCCGCGGCTGGCAGCCGGACGCCATCGTGTTGTCGGGCCATGGAGAGGCCCTGGCCCGGCGGGCCCTCGGGCTCACGTGGCCGTATGCACGGGTCGTATCGCTCGGCGACATCCTCGGCACGGCTGCGTCCCGCGTGGCCCCGGCGCACGCCCTGGCCCTCATCGCCCGCGGAGAACTGCCGTGACCGCCACGTGGCACCGCGGCGTGCTCCGCGACCATGGCGGGGACGCCGAATCGCGGCCGTTGATCGTCAAGATCGGCGGCAGCCTGCTCGGCCGCACCGGCTGGGCCGACGCGGTCCGCGCGCTCGTCGCGTCGCTGCCCGCGCCGCGGGTGCTCGTCGTGGGGGGCGGTGCGATCGTGGATGGCCTGCGGACGATCGACGCGGCCGAGCCGCAGCCACCGGACGTGGTGCACCGGCTCGCGATCGACTGCATGGCAATCACGGCCCGGCTCGTGGCGGCGTCGCTCGGCGCACCGATCGTCGCGGAGCCGGCCGGGGCCGCCGCCACCGCGGTGCTCGACGCGCCCGTGTGGCTCGCACACGTGGATCGGTTCGCCCGCCTGCCGGTCGGCTGGCACGTCACGAGCGACTCGATCGCCGCGCTCGTGGCCGCCGAACTCGGCGCGACCCTCCTGCTCGTGAAGAGTGTCGCGCCGCCTCACGACGACATCGGACGACTCGCCGCCACCGGCTGGGTGGACGCATGGTTCCCGACCGCCGCGCGGGGGCTCGCTCACGTCGCCTGGGCCGCGCCCGGTTGAATCCCGCTCACCCCCGGGCGTCGCGTCCCGAAGCCGGGACCGCGGGGACGGGCAACGTCAGTCCCACCACGGGCCGGTCGCGTCCGCCGGACGCGCGGCGAGCGCCGTCTTGCGGACTTGTGCCACGTCGGCCGCCTCGGCCACGTTCGCCGCGAACGCCCACGGCTGCACCATCACCCCGCCGGATGCGCTCAGCAGCCAGACGTTGCCCTTCTTCAGGCCGCTGGCGACCGTGGGCACGGACGACGGCACCTCGTGCTTCGGCAGCGGCACCTTCTCGGCGTCGAGCAGCGGGCCGAGGTCGAGGCCCGCGTGCTCCGCGAGATGGCGGCCCTGGATGAGCGCCGCCACGACGGCCAGATCGACACAGCCCACGAGTTCCGTGAACACGGGGTGCTTCGCGGCGACCGCGTCGTAGTGCTCGGTCAGCGCGGCGCACCACTTCGTGGCGACCGGGTCGGCCGCCCCCCTGCCCCGCTGCACCGCGCCGTCCGCGAGCACGTCGGCCTCGGTGAGGCACTTCATCCGGCGGCCACCGATCCGCCACGCCAGCTCGTCGGGATCGTGGGCGATCGGCTCGTAGTCAGCCTCGAGCCAGAACCGGGGCAGCGTGGCGGCCTTGCCGCCGGCGGGCACCATCGCGAGGTAGCTGGGCAACTGCCGCACGCCCGAGGCCTCGAGCCCCATGCCGATCCGCTTGAGCCGGTAGTCGGCCGCCACGAGGACGCGGGCGAACCGGCTGTCGCCGGGCACGCCGCCCACGGTGATCCGCTGGGAGCCGAGCGCCTGTTCCATGCCGCGAAAGACGGCGTCGCGGTCGGGGCCCATCGTCTTCTGACCGGCGAGGAACTGCTGCACCCGCGCGAGGCCTTCGGGCGTCGGGTCGATCGAGCAGGTCATGCCGCCGCGGCGGGCGGCGTCGATGGTCCGCAGACACGTGACGAGATCCTCGAGGTGCAGGAGCGGCCGCCCGCTGGCCTTGGCGACGACGTTGCCCGCCGCATCGATCGTGGGCACGCCGCCCGGACCGGCGAGCACGATGTCGTGGCCGTCGGGGTCCACGAACACGTGCGTGATCCGCTCGAGGCCGCCAAGGTAGGCCACGTCCACGGGCAGCGGCTTGTCGGCCCCGGGCGCACTCGTGAGGGCGGCGATGATCCGCGCCAGCGAGACCTTGCGAAGTTCGCCCGCTGCGCCCGGCAGCGGTTCCTTGGCGAGGGCGGCCCGCCGCTCGGCCGCGAGCGCCTCGACCGCCCGGGGTTCGAGATTCTGCACCACGCCCTCGGCATCGATGGCGATGCCGCCGACGCCGCCGAACCGGCCGAACCCACCGGCTCCGCCGAACTGCGCCGACGCGGAGGTGCCGGCTGCCGCCACCGCGACGCACGCCACGGCGGGAATCCATCGGGCCGCGAGCCCGCGGGCGATCGGTCGGGCGATGTGGCACGCGTTCATGTCGTGTCCTCGGGAAGCGGGCGGACGAGGGCGGATCGTCGCCGGAAATGCTAGTTGGCGGCCGATTGTGCGGCAAACCCGGTTCCGGGCCGCGCGAGCGGGGTTTTCCGGGCCGGGCAGGCCCTCGGGGCCGTCCCGCGGCGCCGCGGCCCCTCGCCAGGGGACGGCGGCGCGGGCATGATGCAGGACCGCGGCCCAGCCGCGCTTCCCGCCCCGCCCGCGATCCCGGCATGGAACCCCAGCCGCTCACCCCGTACCTCCTCGTCCGCGATCCTGCGGTCGGCCTCGGGGTCACACGCCTCGTGACCGGCGAGCGGGTGACGCTCGGCCGCGCGCCGACCAATCACGTCGTGCTCCACGACGAACGGGCCAGCCGCTTCCACGCCGAGATCTTCCCCACCTCCGCGGGCTGGTCGATCCGCGACCTCCAGAGCCGCAACGGCACGCTGCTCTGCGGAGAGCCGCTCACCGCCGACCGCCAGCTCGCGCCGGGTGACGTCGTCTCGATCGGACTCGCCGAGATTCGCTACTGCGAGGGCGACCCGCCGACGAAGGGCACGGCCGCGGAAGTCGGCGCCGTGACCGAGACGAGCGATCTGGCGGACGCGCCGGTGCCCGCGCGGACTTCGATCACGCACCGGCGAAGCCGCAGCCGGCTGCTCGAGGACATCCACGCGTCTGCGACCCACGTGCCGCGGGTCGGGCAGGCCGCGGCCGAACTCTGCCGCCTCGCCTTCGCCGTCGGCCGGGCGGCCGACCTGCGCGGCATCGCGGCGCTCGCGCTCGATTCGGCCCTCAAGGGCACCGGCGCGGCCCGGGGCCTCGTGCTGATGGCCGCCAACCCGGCCGCCGCCTCCCCGCGTCCGGAGTCGCTCGAGACGCTCGCCACGGCGCCCGACGGCTGGTCGCCGGAGCCGGCTCCGCTCGACGTGTTCGCCGCGGTGCTGGCGGGCAACGAGGCCCTCCTGGCCGAGCCGCACACCGGTGAGGCCGGCCGCCCCGCGACACTCTCCGCGCCGGTGCGGTCGCACGGCCGACCCGTGGGCGTCGTGCACCTCGAGGCGGCCGCAGACCGGGTGGCCGATCCGGACGACCTCGAATACCTGATGGCCGTCTGCGACGCGTTCGCGCTGGCGCTCGACAACGTCTCGGCCCGCGAGGCCCTGTCCACGAAGCTCGCCAACGCGGCCGACGAGAACGAGCGGCTGCGGCGCCGGCTCGGCGAGGACATGCGGATGGTGGGCGAGAGCCCGGCCCTCCAGGGCATCGTCGGCCAGGTGCAGCGGGTGGCCGCGACCAAGGCCACGGTGCTCATCCGCGGCGAGAGCGGCGTGGGCAAGGAGCTCGTGGCCCGCGCGATCCACGAGTCGAGCGACCGCAGCGCCGGCCCGTTCGTGTGCCTCAACTGCGCGGCCCTCTCCGAGACGCTGCTCGAGAGCGAACTCTTCGGCCACGAGAAGGGCGCCTTCACGGGTGCGACCGAGCGGAAGATCGGCAAGTTCGAGGCGGCCCACCGCGGCACGCTCATGCTCGACGAGATCGGCGAGATGAGCCCCGCGATCCAGGCGAAGTTTCTCCGCGTGCTCGAGGGACACCCCTTCGAGCGCGTCGGCGGCAGCGCCCGGGTGCAGGTGGACGTCCGCGTCGTGGCGGCCACGAACCGCAACCTCGAGGACGCGGTGATGGCGGGTGGCTTCCGCCGCGACCTCTACTTCCGGCTCAAGGTCGTCGAGATCCTGGTGCCGCCGCTGCGCCGCCGGCGCGAGGACGTGGAGTCGATCGCCCGCCACTTCCTCGACCGGTTCGCCGCGGAAACCGGCCGCCGCTTCTGCGGCGTCACGCCGGCGGCGGGGGAGTCGCGCAAGGCGTCCCACTGGCCGGGCAGCAGCCGCGTGCTCCGCAACTGCATCGAGCGGGGGGTGGTGCTCGCGACCGGCGACGTGCTCGACGTCGATGACCTCATGCTCAGCCAGCTCGCGGCGGCCAGCGACTCGGTGCGCACGGCGTCCCCGGAGGAGCCGTTCGTGCCGACGACGATCGAGGAGATGGAGCGCCGCCACGTGATGGCGACGCTCGAGGCGGTGGGGGGCAACAAGACCAAGGCGGCCGCGATCCTCGGCATCGAGCGCTCGACGCTCGACCGCAAGCTCGCCCAGTGGGCCCGGGCCTGATACTGCGCAGGCTGGAGAGCCTGCGGCGGCCTCGTTTCGGCGGCATCGTTCCCCAGCTTCCGCGGGGTGAAGACCACGCCGGCACCCGGCCGAAGACGAGTGCGCCGGGGAATGCGCTCGTCACAGCGGGATGCGATGCCGGCCGACCGGGTGGGGCCATTCCGCCCGGACGATTCGGACGGGCCCGGACGATTCGGACAGGGGGACCTCCGTGGCGGAGTGCTTGCTGCGAATTCGGGAACATCGCGAGAGCGCCCTGTCGTTCGCCCTGCGGCGCTGGCGGATCCGGCGGGGTTTTCGCCGCGCGTTCGGCCGCCCACTCGACGAACGGCATCCGGTGGAGAGCCCGGAGAAGGTGCAGTACCGCAAGCTCTACGGCAACCACGCCCTCTACGCATTCCTGGCCGACAAGCACGCCGTCCGCGAGTTCGTGGCGGAGCGCGTTGGCCCGCGCTACCTCGTGCCGCTGTACGGCGTCTACGACCGGCTGACGCCCGAGGTCTTCGCCGACCTGCCCGACCGCTTCATCATCAAGGCCACGCACGGCTGCAAGTGGCACCAGATCGTGCGTGACAAGTCGCGGCTCGACGTCGCGGCGACGGTCCGCCGCTTCAACCAGTACGTGCGCCGCACGTACGGCCGCTCCTCCGGCCAGTACCACTACCGGCTCATCCCGCCCCGCATCGTGATCGAGGAGCTCCTCGACGACGGCGGCGACTCGCCTCCCGACTACGATTTCTTCTGCTATCACGACGCGGACGGCTTCGACCATTCCCTGGCCGTGGTCATGCCGGGCGGCACGCGGGCCGCCTACTTCCACGCCGACTGGTCGATCTGCGACCTGACGTGCACCCCGGCAGAGGCGGAGCGCGTGCGGAATCCGCCGAACTCCGCCGAGATGCTCGACGTGGCGGAGCGGCTCTCGCGGGGCTTCGACTTCCTGCGGATCGATCTCTACAACGTGGCCGGCCGGGTGTACTTCGGCGAGGTCACCTGCACGCCGGCCGGAGGGGTGAGGCCGATCAAGCACCCCGGCCGCGCCGCCCGTGCGGCCAGGCTCTGGAAACTCGACCGCGACAACCGCCTGCTCTACTCGACCAGCCCCACGGAGGCGGCGCCCGCCGCCTGACGCCGATGTTCGTCTCCGTCATCATCAGCACCTACGAGTCGCCAGCCTGGCTGGAGAAGACGCTCTGGGGCTACCGCAGTCAGACCCACGGCGACTTCGACGTGCTCGTGGCGGACGACGGCTCGGGCGCCGAGACGGCGTGCGTGATCGAGCGGATGCGCCGCGCGTCGCGGCTGCGGATCCGGCACGTGTGGCACCCGGACGTGGGTTTCCGGAAGTGCCGCATCCTCAACCGGGCCATCGCGGAGTCGCGCGGCGAGTACCTCATCTTCACCGATGGCGACTGCGTGCCGCGGTCCGATTTCGTGGCCACGCACGCGGCCCTCGCCCACCGCGGCCGGGGGCTGTCCGGGGGCTGCATCCGCCTGCCCCTGGACGCCAGTCGCGCGCTGTCCGAACAGGACGTGTTCAGCGGCCGTTGCATGCGCGGTGCGTGGTTGCGGGCGCACACCGCCACGACGGTCGGCGGCCGCCTGAGACTGCGCGCCGCGGACGTGATCGCGGGCTGGATCCGCGACGGCCTCACGACCACCCGCGCGACCTTCAACGGGCACAATTCGTCCGTGTGGCGGGCCGATGCCCTGCGCGTGAACGGATTCGACGAGCGGATGACCTACGGGGGTCTGGATCGCGAGTTCGGCGAGCGGCTCGTGAACGCCGGCGTGCGGTTTCGGCAGGTGCGACACCGGGCGATCTGCCTGCACCTCGCGCATGGACGCCCCTACGCCAGCGAAGACTCCTGGGCCCGCAACGCCGCGATCCGCACGCGCACCCGGCGGGAGCGCCTCGCCTGGACCCCCCACGGCATCGAGTCGTCGGTCACGCCGCTCCGGCGCGTCGCCGCGTGACCGCGCCCCGGCCTGCTCACAGCCCGAAGTAGCGCTTCCAGTATTCGACGTCCTCGGCCCCGGGGACACCCGGCTTCTCGGGCCCCGCCTCACGGGCGCGACGCGCGGCCCGAGCCTCGGCGAGCCACTCGTCGGAGTCCACCGCGCGGGCGCGGCGGCGGCGGGCCGCGGCCTGCAGCCGCCGGTCGCTCGAAACCACCACGAGGTGGCCCGGCGCGGTGTCCGCCGCGACGAGTTCCTCGATGAGCGAGTCGGCGTCGGGATACTCCCGCGCGAACCAGACGCGGATGCCGCCGTGCACGTGCCGCGCCGGCAGGCCGTCGGGCGCCCGGGCCGCGTCGAACACCACGATCGTGTCCGGAGCCGCGTCGCCCAGCAGGTCCACGAGCACGTCGAGCAGCGCCCGCCGCGACTGCTCGAACCCGCGCGGCCCGCGATCCGCGCCGAAGACCCCGGACGCATGGAGCAGGTTGTAGCCGTCGATGATCAGCGTCATGGCGCCTCCCGCCCCGCCGGCGAGCGGCCGGCCGCTACCGCTCGAGCCGGTGCTTGATGCGGCCCCCGACGATCGTGGCCACCGCACGGCCCGTGAGGGTCCAACCGTCGAACGGCGAGTTCACGCTCTTGGACCTGAAACTCGCCACGTCCACCCGCCACTCGAGCCCGGGGTCGATGATGGTGATATCGGCGACGGCCCCGTGCCGCAGCGTGCCCCGGGCTATGCCCAGGATCAGCGCCGGCAGCGAGCTCATCGCCTCGACGAGCCGTGGCCAACCGATCCTCCCGGGGGCCACGAGCCGCGTGACCGCCAGGCCGACCGCGGTCTCCAGGCCGAGGATGCCGAAGGGCGCCCGGTCGAGCTCCAGCATCTTCTTCTCGCGGGCATGGGGGGCGTGGTCGGTCGCGATGCAGTCGAGCGTGCCATCCACGATCCCGGCGATGATCGCCTCGACGTCTGCCGCCGTCCGCAGCGGCGGGCTCATCTTGTGGTTGGAGTCGAAGGTCCGCAGCCCCTCGTCCGTGAGCGTGAAGTGGTGCGGGCAGGCCTCCGCCGTGACCCGCGCCCCGCGCCGCTTCGCCTCGCGGATCAGGGACACGCCCCCGCCGGTCGAGACGTGCATCACGTGGAGCCGGCCGCCGGTCGCCTCGGCGAGCGCGATGTCGCGGCCGATCATCACCTCCTCGGCGGCGGCGGGCATGCCGGGGAGCCCCAGCACCATCGACACGAGCCCCTCGTGCATCACGCCGCCGCGGGAGAGCTCGAGCACCTCCTCGTGCGCGAGGATCGGCCGGTCGAACATCCGGCAGTACTCGAGGGCCCGCCGCATGAGTTCCGCGTCCCACACCGGCGCCCCGTCGTCGCTGAAGGCCACCGCGCCCGCCTCGACGAGCCGGCCGATCTCGGCCAGTTCCTTCCCCTCGCGGCCGCGGCTCACGCAGGCCACGACGAAGACGTTGCAGTTGTCGGCGCGGGCCGCCTTCTGATGGATGAACTCGACCGCGGCCTGCGTGTCGATCGGCGGCTCGGTGTTGGGGATGCAGGCCACGCTCGTGAAGCCCCCCGCGACCGCCGCCCGCGTGCCCGTCTCGATCGTCTCGTCCTCCTCGCGGCCCGGCTCGCGGAGGTGGACGTGCATGTCGATGAGGCCGGGCGTCACGACGAGCCCGCCGGCGTCGATCGTCTCGTCGGCCTTGCCCAGCGACTGGCCGCTTCCCTGACCGACCGCCACGACGAGGCCGTCGCGCACGAGCACGTCGTCCACGCGGTCGATGCCCTGGGACGGATCGACGACCCGGCCGCCGCGGATGAGGAGCGTGCCCATCAGACGATCGTCTCCCGGGGCCGGTGGAGCGGGCCGCCGACGGCCGGCAGCGACGCCTCGCGCGGCCCGCACACCAGCCAGAGCACGGCCATCCGCACCGCGAGGCCGTTCGTGACCTGGTCGAGGATCAGCGACTGCGAGCAGTCGGCCACCTCGGCCGTCACTTCGACGCCGCGGTTGATCGGCCCCGGCGCGAGGATGAGCAGGCCGCTGCGGGCCCGGCGGAGCCGCTCGATGGTCATCGCGTAGAGGTGGGCGTATTCCTGCACCGACGGGAACGGTCGCGTGTTCTGCCGCTCGAACTGGATGCGAAGCAGGTTCAGGGCGTCGCAGCGCGGCACGATCTCGTCGAGGTCGTGCGACACCTCCACGCCGAACTCCCGCCAGCGGTCGGAGACGAGCGTGGGCGGGCCGCAGAGGATCACCTTCGCGCCGAGCTTCGTCAGGCCCCAGAGGTTCGAACGGGCGGTGCGGCTGTGGGCGATGTCCCCCACGAGGCCGACCGTCGCCCCGCGCAGGTCGCCGAGCCGCTCGCGGATCGAGAGGATGTCGAGCAGGCCCTGCGTGGGGTGCTCGTGCGGGCCGTCGCCCGCGTTGATCACGCCGACGCCCAGGTGCTTCGCGAGCAGGTGGGGCGTGCCCGGGGTCGCATGCCGGACCACGACGGCGTCCACGCCCATCGCCTCGAGGTTCTTGGCGGTGTCGATGAACGACTCCCCCTTCGACAAGCTGCTGCTGGCGGCGGCGAAGTCCACCACGTCGGCGCCGAGCCGCCGGGCCGCGAGCCCGAAGCTCGTCCGCGTGCGCGTCGAGTTCTCGAAGAACAGGTTGACGATCGTCGAGCCGGCGAGGATCGCGAGCTTGCGACGGCAGCCGTCGGTGGCCTCCTTGAAGAGCGCAGCCGTGTCTAGCAGGAGGCGGATCTCGTCGGGCGTGAGCCGCTCGAGGTCGAGGAGATGCCGGTGCGTCCACGCGGGGGGCACGGACTGCCAGGTGGCGGACGTGGGCATGCGATGAATGTTCCGGCGGCTGACGCGGCCGAAGTGTAACCGCATGCCGCCGAAGTCGGCCATCCACCGATCCACCCGCGGACGGGCACGCGTCGCGCGGCCTCGACCGGGGGGTGCGGTGCCGCGATTCCGCCCGTTGTACCACTGCACGAACGGCCCATTTGGCCTTGTTCCGCCGCCGATCGACCTCCTATTCTCCCGCCCCGATTCCCAGTCGGCCCCCCGCCGTCCCGCCTGCGTGCCGCTGCCCCCGAAGAGCACCACCGTGAACCCCGGCAAGCCGACCTGCCTCGCCGCCGCGTGCCTCCTCGTCGCGTTCCAGTCCGGATGCACGTCGGCGCTCACGACCGCCTATCTGCGCGACGGCCTGTGGGCCGGGTCTGAGCACGCCTCGTCCACCGGCGACGACGACGCCACCCCGCGGGACGATGCCCACGGACCGCACGGCGAGCCCGCACCGATCGCCCCCGAGCCGGCGGTGTACCGAGAACGCAGCGAGGCGGCGCTCGAGGAGGCGATGGCACGGCTGTCGCACCTGGGCCCGCTCGATCCCGCCGTCGAGGCCGCCCTGGTGGCCACGCTGCAGCGGACCCAGCCCGAGGACTGGCCCGTCGTGGTCGAGGAATTTGCCGCATCGCTGGCGACGGCGCCGGTCGCATCGCCGACGCCGGTCGCGGCCCGGGAAGCTGTCGCGGACGTCCGCGCCGCTGCCGAGCCGCGCCCCGCCGTCCCGGGCGAGGCCGCGCCGGCAAGCGCCGCACCGTCGGCCGAGGCGCAGCTCGCCGAGACGACGAGTGCCGAGACCACGAGCGCGTCGTCCACTGACGACACGGCGCCGGCCGAGCAGGCTGATGCGGCCGGTCCTTCCGATCCCGCGTCGCCGCCGCCGGCCCCCGTCGCGGCGGCCGCGTCCGCCGTGGAGCCGCCCCTGGCCGTGCGGAGCGCCTGCTTCGCGTCCGCCGTGAGGGCCTGGGGCGACGTGGACCGCTTCACGGCCGACCGCTTCCGTCCCGGCCAGGACGTGATCGTCTACGTCGAACTCGACAACCTGTCCGCGGGCGCCTCCCCCACGGGCCACACGACCTGCATCGACGCGGTGCTCCGCCTCGTCGATGACACCGGCTCCACGCTCCACACGTGGAGCTTCGATCCGGTTGCCGAGACGAGCCCCACCCGCCGCCGCGACTATTTCGCCCGCTACGTCGTCCACGTGCCCGAGTCCGCCCCCGCCGGGCAGTGCCGGGTCGAGGTGGATGTGATCGACACGCGCTCGGGCGCCACGGCCCGCACCGCGATCCCGCTCGAGATCGCCGGGACCCACTGACGCCTCAGAGGCGGTTCAGAGGCGCGCCACGGGCACATCACTGACCCGGCAGTGGCTCGGCCGGCAGTGGAAATGCCTCGGGCACCGGCATCGGAACCGGGCCGGCCGCGGGCAGTTGCCGGGGCAAGGCAATCGGGGCGGCACCGGGAGCCGGCGCGGCGCCGGCCGCAGGCGGCATCCCGGGCTGCGGACCGACCGTGGCGGGCGCGTCGGGCAGCGGCGGAAACGCCTCCAACTGCAGGAGATCGGCGATCGTCACCGCGCCGGTCCAACGGTCCGCCTGGGCCTCGACGTAGGCGAGTTCCGTCTCCGTGAGGATCCGCTGGGCCTGCAGCAGGCTCAGGAACGTGACCTCGCCCTGCGCGTAGAGCCGCTGCGTGAGCTGCACGGTCTCCCGGGCCTTCGGGAGGATGTACTGCTCGTACCACTCGACGAGCCGCTGCGACGTGCGGTAGTTCGCCACGGCCTGGGCCGACTGGTTCGCGAGGTCGAGTTCGATCGTGCGGAGCGCCGCCCGGGACGAGGCGATGTCGGCGCGGGCGGAGCGGATGTTGCCCTGGTTGCGGTCGAAGAGCGGCACCTCGACCATCACCTGCACGAGCCCCTGGTCCTGCGGCGGGTAGTCGATCTGCCGCTGGTAGCCCCCCAGCAGGTTCACGTCGGGAATCGGCTCGACCACGGCCCGCTCGAGCGCCCACTGGGCACGCGACACGTCGGCCTCCGCCGCCCGCGGCAGCGCGTTGCGTTGCACGGCCGCCTCCTGCAGCATCTTGAGGTCGAAGTTGGGGAGCCTCTGGAAGAGGTCGGCCTCGAGCGCGCCGACGTCGGCCCGCGGCAGCCCGATCGCCGCGGCCAACTGCCGCCGGCCGGTCTCGATGAACACCGCGGAATTGATCAGGCGGACGTCGGCACGGTCGCGCTCGATGCTCCAGAAGAGCACGTCGGCCTTCGTGCCCTCGCCCGCCTCGGCCAGCTGGCTGCCGATCTCGTAGGACCGCTTGGCGATGTCGAGCAGCTGCGTGTAGATCTCGACCCGCCGCTGCGAGACGAGCAGGGCGTAGAAGCCCTGGCGCACGTCCCGCAGCACGTCGAACCGTGCGCGGATCAGGTCGTACTCGGCCTTCTGCACCTCGCGGAGCGCCGCCTGCTGGGCGAGCCGCAGCTTGCCGGCGGTCACGACGTCCTGCGTGGCGTAGCCGTTCCACTGGCTGTAGGCCCCCGCGGCCTGTGGTGAGCCGGCCGCGAACATCGGATTCGGATAGAGCCGGGCCTGCACCGCCTTGCCGCGCGCCGCCTCCACGGCCGCCCGGGCCGAGACGAGTTTGGGATGGCTCCGTTCGGCGAGCGTTACGAACTCGGGCAACGTCCGCGGGCTCGGCCCCGGCGGCGGGGCTTCGGGCAGCACCGCGGGCACGCGATCGGGCGGCGGAACCTCGAGGGCGGGCCCGGGGTCGGCGGAACGCAGGGCCCTGCCCGGATCGGGCCAGGTCTCGGCCGCCCGGGTGGACGTCACGGCCAGCGCGACCACCGCGGCGAGCAGGCACGGCGTCGGACGGCGGGGGCGGATGGTGGGGCGGAGTCGTGTCATCGCTGTACGCCGCCCCGGAGGCGGCGACCGGCATCGCGGGCGCGGAACCATCGGTGTAATCGTCATTTCCTGCGCCGTCCCTGCAGCAATCCCCCCGGGCAGCCGGGCCGAACATGCCCGGCTCATGGCCGCTGCGCGTTCCGCAGGTTCCGCAGACTGTCCCCTCGCCCCCGCCGCCGCAAAGCCCGGCGGAGTCGCCAAGCCCGGGCCCGACGACCGATGGCGCGCTTACCGTGATCCGGCGTGGGCAGGAGGCGGCGCGCGACCGGTCCCGGAGCAGCCGCCATGCAGACGCAGCCACAGGTGTCGTTCGACGATCTTCCCCTCGACGAGGCCGTGCGCGACGCGGCGCTCGACCACGTGGCGCAGCTCGAGCGGCTCACCGACCGGATCACCGGCTGCCACGTCGTGATCGCGCAGCCCCACCGTCACCACCGCGAGGGGCGGCTCTATTCGGTGCGCGTCGATCTCGTCGTGCCCGGCGGTGAGATCGTCGTCAACCGCGATCAGCATCTCGACCACGCGCACGAGGACGTGTTCGTGGCCCTGCGCGACGCCTTCAACGCGGCCCGCCGCCGACTCGAGGACCACGTCCGCCACCTGCGCGGCGTCGGCAAGGTGCATCGGCCGCGGGCCCGGGGCCGGATCTCGCAGATGTTTCCCCTCCAGGGCTACGGGTTCATCGAGACGCCCGAAGGCCGCGAGATCTACTTCCACCGCCACGCGATCAGCGACCCGGAGTTCCGCGCCGCCGACGTCGGCAGCCCCGTGTTCTTCACCGAGGAGGAGGGGGACGACGGCCCGCAGGCGTCGGTCGTCCACCTCGTCCATCCCCACGACCACGCACTGCACCCGGGCGCAGTCCCCGGGGAGGAGGCACCGTGACGCTCACCGAGACCGTGCAGTCGTTCAACGTCGCGATCCCCGCCATCGATCAGTCGGGCGCCCCGCTCGCGCTGCCGGGGCGACTGTGCCTGCCGGCGCCCGCGATCGGCCTCGTGCTCTTCGCCCACGGCAGCGGGTCGAGTCGCCACAGCCCGCGCAACGAGTTCGTGGCCTCGGTGCTGCACGAGGCGTGGATCGGCACGCTGCTCTTCGACCTGCTGACCGAGCAGGAGGCGACCGATCGTGCCAACGTGTTCGACATCGGCATGCTCGCCGACCGGCTGCTGGCCGCGGTGCGGTTCGTGGGCGGCCTCGAGCCGACGCGGCACCTGCCGCTCGGCCTGTTCGGCGCGAGCACGGGGGCCGCGGCGGCCCTCGTCGCGGCGGCGCTCGAGCCTCGCGTGGCGGCGGTGGTGTCCCGCGGGGGCCGGCCCGACCTCGCCAACCGCCGGCTCCGCGCCGTCCGGGCACCCACGCTGCTCGTCGTGGGCGGGCTCGACACCGACGTGCTCGCCCTCAACGAGCAGGCGCTCGCCGAGCTGGACTGCGAGAAGCGGCTCGCGATCGTGCCCGGGGCGACGCATCTCTTCGAGGAGCCGGGCACGCTCGCCGAGGCGGCCCGCCAGGCGGCCGAGTGGTTCGCCGCGCACCTGCACGAGGAGGAGCGACGATGAGCGACCGCGTGTTCGCCGACCGCGAGGAGGCGGGCTGGATGCTCGTGGAGCGGCTCCGCGGGGAGACGCTCGAGAAGCCGCTGGTGCTGGCGATCCCCCGCGGCGGCGTGGAGATCGGGGCGGCGCTCGCCCGCGGCCTCGGGGCCGAACTCGACGTCGTGCTCTCGCGCAAGCTCCGCTCGCCGCACCAGCCGGAATTGGCACTGGGCGCCGTCAACGAGAACGGCGAGGTCTACCTCAACCACTTCGCCAGCGCCATGACCGACACCGGCGACACGTGGATCGAGGCCGAGCGGCAGCGACAGCTCGCGGAGATCTCCCGCCGCAAGTCGATGTTCCGGGCCGTGCGCCCCCTGGCCCCGATCGCGGGCCGCACCGTGATTCTCACCGACGACGGCATCGCCACCGGCGCGACGATGATCGCGGCCCTGCACTGGGTGCGGGCCGCGGGCGCGAAGCAGATCATCGTGGCGGTGCCCGTCGGCTCGCCGGAGCGGCTCGACGCGATCCGGCCCCTGTGCGACCGGCTCGTCTGCATCGAGCAGCCCGAGGCGTTCTGGGCGATCGGCCAGTTCTACCGCGACTTCGAGCAGGTGGATGACACGCGCGTCGTGGAACTGCTCCGCGACTACGGCTCGCCGGCCACGAAGTGGGAGCGAGCCGCGGCGGGCAGCGCCCGCTGAACGCGTCGGCCGGGCACGCAGCGCCTCACGGCAGGATCCGCAGGCCGACGGCGGTGTTGAGTTCCAGCATCGCCCGGCGGTGGCGGACGACCGCGTCGCGGAGGCTCTGGGAGACCTCGGCCAGGTCGTCGTAGGCGTTTTCCATGTCGTCGAGGCTGAGATCGCCGGCGTCGAACTGCCGCTTGTGCCTCTCGAGCAGGGCCTTTGAACGCGGCAGGATCGACCGCTCGATCTGCGCGACGACGTCCCGCGACCGGCGGAGCTCGCGGTCGGCGAGCCGCACGTCGGCCAGCGCCCGCCGCTCGAGGGACGAGAGCTCGAGCTGCGACTGGCCGATGTTGCTCTCCGCGCGGGCGATGTTGCCCTGGTTGCGGTTGAAGATCGGCAGCGCGAACGTGAGCCCCATGGCCCACGACTGGGCGGAGGGCTGGCCGTAGGGGCTGTTGTCCTGGATCGTGATCGGGTCATAAAAGAGGAAGATGTCGTCGAATCGGTTGGCCCGCTGGAGCGCGAGTTCGGCCCCGGCGCGGCCCACCCCGAGCCGCGCCGCACGCAGGTCGGGCCGGCACTTGAGCGCGAGCGTTTCGAGTTCCTCGAGCCCCGGCGGTGGCGGCGCGTCGTCTCGCAGGCTCCCGTGCGGATCGAGCCGCGCGGCCTCGGCGGGGGGCATCGAAAGGAGCACGCCGAGCCCCTCGCGGGCGTCGTCGTACGCCTCGACGGCATCCTCGAGCGCCATCCGCGACCGTTCGAGCAGCACCGCGACGTGGTCGATGGCGTCGGGCGTCGTGCCGGCCCCGGAGTTCGGGCGGGCCTGGAGTTCTGCCAACCGGTGCTCCTGCCGGCGGACGGTGGCCTCGGCCGCGAGCCGATCGATCCGCGCGGACTGCAGCGTCACGAAGGTCCGGTAAACGTTGTCGATCTGCCGGCGGGTCACGTCCTGGAACTGCGCCTCGAGCGTGGAGCGGGCCAGCCGGGCCACGACGGTCCGGGCCTGTCGCTTCCGTGACACGTCGAGCGGCATCGTCACGTTGACGTCGTACTGCGTCGGCCCGCCGGGGTGGGCGTCGTCGAACTTGCCGTAGGGGATGAACTGGCTGTCCATGTAGACGAGCGGATTGGTGCGGAGGCCCGCGGTGAGGACGTCGGCGTCGGCCTGCGTGAGTTCGTGCTGCAGGGCCCGGATGTCGAGGTTGGCCGCGAGCATCCGCTCGAGCGCCGCGTCGAGCGTCAGGCCGGCGGCCGGCCCGACGTCGTCGATGAGCGCCGTGTCGATGGTGGTCACGGCGGCGCCCGGTGCGGCGCCGCCGCCGGCCGCCGGAAGAGGCAGCGGCTCGGGGAGTTGCAGGCCCCGGGTCGCGGCGATCGTGGACGCCGCCGCCCGCTGCTTGCCGGGCTTCGGCAGCCGGCCGCTCCGGCGCTTGCCCCCGAGCACCGCCGGCGTGTTCACGCCCGTGCCGCCGAGATCCATGCTCGGCGCCAGCGACCCCGGCAGCGGCGCCGGCTCGGTCGTGCCGCGGATCGGTCCCAGGTCGGGAAACTCGAGGATCGGGTTCTGCCGCTGCTGCGCGGCATCCTGCGCGACCGCGCGCGCGGCCGGCCAGAGGACGAAGCCGAGGCCCGCCAGACACGTCGCGACGACGCTTCGCCAGCCCGTGTGCCGAAGCACGGTATCGATCCCCACTCAATCGCGTGAGCACCATCCCTCGCCACGCGCACCTTCCCCCCGCCTCTCCCTCTGGGAGAGGCCGGCCGAAGGCCGGGTGAGGGTGCTTCATGCCGACCGTCGGCTCCCGGCACCCTCACCCCGACCCCTCTCCCACAGGGAGAGGGGACGGACGGCGCATCCGATATCTTCGGAATCGACGCCGCGACCGCTTCAGTTTTGCCGATCCGTCAGGTCGCCGAACGGGCCGTAATCCACCCAGCCTTCGCAGCTTTCGGCGCGGCGTCAGCCTTTGATCACGCCGAGCGGCCGCAGCCGCGCCACCTTCGTGGACAGGCCCGCGCGGTGGACGACGTCCACGACCACGTCCACGTCCTTGTAGGCCGCCGGCTGCTCCTCCGCGAGGCCCTCGCGGCTCCGCGACCGTGCGATGACGCCGCCGAGTTCGAGTTCGTGGCGGATGCTGCGGCCGCGCGCGGCGCGCGTGGCCGCCGTGCGGCTCATGCAGCGGCCGGCGCCGTGGCAGGTCGTGCCGAACGACCGTTCGAGCGCCCGCGGGCCGCCGACGAGCACCCAGCTCGCGCGTCCCATGTCGCCCGGGATGATGACGGGCTGGCCGACGTCGCGGTAGCGTTCCGGGATGTCCGGATGCCCCGCAGGAAAAGCCCGGGTCGCCCCCTTGCGGTGCACGCAGACGTCCTTGGAGACACCGTCCACGTCGTGGCGTTCGATCTTCGCCATGTTGTGCGCGACGTCGTAAAGGAGCGTCATGCCGAGTGACTCCCACGGCCGCCCGAAGACGCGGGCAAACACGTCACGGACCTGCCACGTGAGCAGCTGGCGATTGCAAAAGGCGTAGTTCGCCGCGGCCCGCATGGCACCCAGGTAAGCGCGGCCCTCCGGGCTCTCGACCGGCGCGCACGCGAGTTGGCGGTCGGGCAGCGTGATGCCGTATCTCGCCGGCGCGTCGCGCAGGGCCTTGAGCGCGTCGTCGCAGACCTGGTAGCCGAGGCCGCGAGATCCCGAGTGGATGAGCACGCAGACCTGCCCGGTCCGCAGGCCGAATGCAGCCGCCGACCGCGCGTCCTCGACCCGGTCCACCACCTGCACCTCGATGAAATGGTTCCCGGCGCCGACGGTGCCGCACTGGTCCGCGCCCCGCGCGAGCGCCCGGTCGCTGACGCGCTCGGGCTCGGCGGCGTCGATCCGCCCCTCGGCCTCGGCGCACGCCACGTCGTCGGCCGTGGCCAGACCGCGGTCCCGCAGGAACGGCACGCCCTCGGCCATGAGCCGCCGCAGGTCGGCCGGCGCGAACACGTAGGGCCCCCCCTGCCCCACGCCCACGGGCACGTCGCGCAGCAACTGGTTGACGAGCCGCACGAGGTGCGGCCGCACCTCGTCGAGCACGAGGTCGGTCCGCACGAGCCGCACGCCGCAGTTGATGTCGTAGCCCACGCCGCCGGGCGACACGACGCCGCCGGCCGCCGGATCGGTGGCGCACACGCCACCGATGCAGAACCCGTAGCCCCAGTGGATGTCGGGCATGGCGAGGCTCGCCCGGCAGATGCCCGGCAGCCAGGCGACGTTGGCCACCTGCTCGGGCGCGCGGTCGCTCCGCAACTGGGGCAACAGCCGCTCGTCGGCGAACACGAGGCCGTCCACGCGCATGCCGGCCCGGTACGACTTCGGGATCCGCCACGTGCAGTCGTCCACCCGCTCGAGCGGTCCCTCGTAGGGCCGCGCGGGAGCGGCGGTAGACGGAGCATGATCGTCGGCCATCGGTCGGAATCCTCACACGTCCAGAATGAAAAAACCCTCCCAGCCGGCCGGCGTGGGATGCACGTCCAGCTCGTGCTGCGTGACGGCCTTCACCTCGTGGGCGAGGACGTGCCGCGCGGGATCGTAGCGCTCGCCGCGGGCCGTGGCGCGGAGGCCCGCGGCGTCCACCGCCACGTGTAAGTCGCAAAAGAGCATCCGCCGCAGGTCGAAGGCCGCGAGCACCTCGGCGACCCAGTCGCACAGGAGCCACGCCGGATCGCCCCCCGGCACCGTGAAGGTCTCCGTCGTCGCGGGCCGGATCTGTGTCGCATCCCCGGCGATCACGGCCGTGACTCCGCGGGCCGCGTCGGCGAGCAGGTCGGCGAGCGTGGCGGCGGCCACGTGAACGCCAAGGTCGGCGGTGTGCTCGCGGATCTCGTACACGGGCGGCCCCTGGCGTCGGCATGCCGCGGGCAGTCGCGACGATGGAATCCTACGCGGGCGCCGGAGCCCCCGCCGCCAGCCCCATCGGAGCGCCCCGACGCCCCGCGGCCGCTGCCCCGCCGAATCCCACCGTGGCTTGAGCCGCGGGCGGAACCGGCCGTATCGTGATCCTTTGCGCCGGGGATACCGTCCCTCGCGCCCAGCCGCACGGCCGCGACCCGTTGGACCGTCCATGACCACGACACCTCGCGCCGGCGAGCCGGACGCGCCGCTCGGCACCGCGCGGGGGCACGCCGTCACCCTCCTCCTCCTCGTGGCCTGCTGTGCCGCCCGCTGGCTCGTCGATCCGCTGCTGGGGGGCAATCTGTGGATGCTGCCGGCGGCGGTGACCACGGTTCTGGCGGCCCGCTGGTTCGGCGCCGGACCGGCTGCGGTCGCGGTCGTCGTGGGCACGGTGGCCGGCGAACTGCTCTTCGCCAGGCCACGGTCCGACTGGACGACGATGCTCTTCCGTGACGCGGGCTCGCTCGCGCTCACGGGCATGGTCGGCGCGCTCGTCGTCTGGACGGTGACTCAATTGCGGACCCGCACCATCCGCCTCGACCGCGAGGTCGCCATGCGGCGGCAGGCCGAAACGGCCCTGGAGGCGAGCCGCCGTCGCTTCGAGGAGTTCCTCGACGCGGCCCCGCTCTGCGCCTACCTCAAGGATGCCGACGGCCGGTTCCTGTTCATGAACCGCCACCTCCGCCAGACCTACCCGGAGGTGGTCGCGGGCCGCACGGTCCACGACTCGTTCACGTCCGACCAGGCCGAGGACTTCACGCGCAACGACGAGTGGGTGCGGAGGACGGGCGAGCCCGTGCACTGCGAGGAGGTCGCGCGCGGCGGCGACGGCGTCGTGAGGCACTGGTCCACGTTCAAGTTCCCGGTGGTGGACGGACAGGGCCGGCGCGGCGTGGGCGGGGTTTCCGTCGAGGTCACGGACCGCAAGCGTGCCGACGAGCAGGCGACTCGCTCGGAGTCGCTCCTGCGGCGGCTCATCGAGGTGCAGGAGCGGGAGAAGCGGGCGCTGTGCCACGAGTTCCACGACGGCCTCATGCAGTACGCGATCGGCGCCCGCATGGTGCTCGAGGCCTGGCGGCACGAGCATCCCGACGCCGATGCCGACGCGGTGGACGAGGCGATCCGGGCGATCGACGCGGGGATCATCGATGGTCGGCGGACCATCCGCGGCATCCGCCCCGAGGCACTCGACGACCTGGGCCTCAAGGCGGCCGTCGAGGAGCACGTCGCCTCGCTCGCCGGCCCCGGCCTCGACGTCGAGGTCACGGTGGCCGCCGACGTCGATGGCGCGCCGCCGGCAGTGCAGACCGCCGCGTTCCGGATCGTGCAGGAGGCGTGCGCGAACGCCCGTCGCCACAGCGGCACCGACCGGCTGCGCGTGGACGTGCGACTGGACGGCGACGCGGTGGCGCTCAGGGTCGAGGACTTCGGCCGCGGCTTCGACACTGCCTCGCCACCGCGGCCGGGCTTCGGGGTCGTGGGCATGGAGGAGCGGGCGCGGCTGGCCGGCGGCACGTGCCGCGTGGAGAGTGAGCCCGGCCGGGGCACGGTGGTGACGGCCCGCCTGGCGGCGATGCCTCCGTGACGGCAGAACGTCCCGCACCGCCGTGCATGGGCAGAGCTATGGCGGCGGAGGGGGCGGCTTCACCTGGCCGCGCCAGGGCACCGAGGACTTCGGATTCCCGCCGATCGGCTTCGTCATCAACACCGCGATCCCGGCCAGGATCGACAGCGCGAGAATGATCCACACGCGTGCCGGCATGGTCGATTCCCCCCTTCGTTATCCGGCCTCTCTCATCTCGCCGCCAGCGACGCCGCGACGTTCACGGCGACCGCTCGCAGATCGATGATCTCCCGAATTCACGGTGTCCACCCCGGCAACTCGGATGCCTGTCGAACCCACTTGGCAAATAAACGCTCGTCGATCGCCGTGTCCTCATGAATGTCAAGGTAACGCACATCCTTCTGCTTCGATGTGCCCGGAGGCATGGGGCTCAACGAGGCGCCCTGGAAGAAGGACACCTTCACGTATTTCGTGAAGCAGTGGAAACCGAGAAACCAGCCCCGGCCCTCGATGCCGTAGAGCGGCGAGTTCCACTTCACCGCTTTGCAGACGTTCGGGAGGGTCTGCACGATGATCCGGTCGAGTTGCCGGCCCACGTCTTTCTTCCACCCCGGCATCGCGGCGATGTAGGCCTTCACCGGCGCCGCGCCGTCCGCCTTGGCGATCTGAGGGTTGCCGCCGGACAGCAACACGGCTTTCGTCCGCTTCTTGGCCACGACGTCTCCATCTCCGAAAACAGAAACACCTGCCCACCCTTAGGTCGCGAGGTGAGCAGGTGTTGTGATACTTCCAACGGGGAATCGAAGTATTGCAGATTACTCGGGAGATACCGCACTCGCTGAAAACGCCGGACCATGCTCCGGACACCCTCGAGCCGTTCATGTCGTGGGCAGACCCAGCACGTGCTTCAGGATCCGTAGCCCGGCAGCATGCTTCGCCGGGTTTCCGGCCCGCAGCTTCTGGATGTTGAGCAACTTCCAGCGTGGGGCAGGGAGCCTGTCGGCGCCGGCCACCGGGAACAACGACCAGTCCGGTTCGCCGGCCTCGAAGCCGATGAGGAACCGGCGCTATGGTTCCGTCAGCGAACCGCTTACTGCGGCAACAAGATCCGCAAGCGTGGCTTCGTGGGAAGCGTAGTCGAAGGGGAGCAGCGTCATGCCGGCGAACTCACCGGCGAAGGTCCGCCGCTGGTCCTTGGCCTCCGGGGCGAGAAGCTCGGCGATCGGGCGGTTGTGGCTGATCAGGCTCACGAGCAGGCCCGCCCGAACATCGTTCCCAAAGCCTTCCATCTCCAGAAGCTGCCGCACGTCGAACAGATCCCGGGGGTGCTGCCGGTCGAGGGCCGCCGCAACCTTGCCGCCGAAGAGGTCCGCGTGGGAAACGACCGGCATCTCGACGAAAGACTCAAATGCCTGCTGAACGGCATCGGCGCAGGCCAGTCGTCGCACCGGCCACAGCGAGCCCCGCTGCAACGGATTGACCTCAATCTTCACCCGTGCCCTGCCCCGCTGGCAGTGCATCTTGACCTCCATGTCGTCCGCCTGGGCAACCAGGGTGAGCCGGGCGCCTGGCAGTTGCCCCTCGGCCCGGACCTTGATTCGGCCCAGACCTTCGGCGATGTCGGTCAGGGAGGTCGCGCGTTCGTCCAACGGCAAATACGTGAGGTCGATGTCGACCGACAGCCGGGGCATGTTGCGGACGAAGAAGTTGATCGCCGTGCCGCCCTTGAGGGCGAACATCGACTCCTCTGCGATGAGCGGCAGCAGGTCCAGCATCAGCCGCGCCTGCTCGCGGTAGGCCTCGTTCATCACGGCACCAGCGACCGGGGCACGACGATCTCGTACTTCGCCACGTAGGCTCCCTTGGCAACGATGGTCCGGGGCCCGCTTCCCAGGTCGATCCGGTCCCTTGCCAGTTTTGCGACGACGGGCAGGCCGGCCCGTTCGGCCATGAACATGAAAAGCCGTTTCACCTTCACCGAGGAACATGCCTCCAGGAGCGATTGCATCACCTGCGGGCGGAGCGTCCGCTGGTTCTCGAGCAACCCGTAGGTCTCCTCGAGGTCCATGCGTTCCGGCGCCAGAAACAGGCACTCGAGCAACGCTCGCTCCGGCGCCGAGGCCAGGAGGGAGAAGCTACCGAGAGCCTGCTCACGAACCGCGAGGCCAGCGGGCAGAAACTTGGACGTCACGTGGCTTACCTGGTCGGGCCAGCGATACCGCCGGAACCAGAGCGGCGGCCGCACGTCAGGCTGCGAAAAGAGCCAGACATGCCCGCGACCGAGGCGGGCGAACTGGGCGACCCCTTGGGCAGCGAGGGCCGTCAGCCCCCCGACATGCACCGCCAAGCCATTCTGGGCCTGAAGGGCGTGCAGGGCCCCATGCCACGTGGGCGTATCACCGGGCCGCTTGAAGACACCCGAACCGACTGATTCCAGCCATCCGCTGGCGACGTACTTCTGGGTGTGCTGCGGCGTGACTCCCAGGGCCGCCAGCGCAGACCGGGTGACCACCCCATGCCGTGGCAGGGAATGGACGAGCGACTTTATCTTGGATTCTCTGGATATACCCACGGTATATTTCTAGCACGCAAATCAAAGTACATGCAAGAAACCACCGCCGCCGCGCCTACCCGACACCGAGGCTTATGGGCCCGTCCCGGCAGCTGCTCGGCCCAGGTGGCGAGCGGGTCGTAACCGTCGGCGCGGCACAGAATCCGGCACAGTCAGTGCACGCAGAGAGCCGCACCGACTCGAAACAGGAAAGCGAGACGGCCGCGTCACTCGCTTTTGCAAATGACGCGGCCGTTGCCGACTCGATCCAAGTACCCCCACGGGGAGTCGAAGGAGCGGAGGATACCACGGAGAAAACCGAGGAATCCAACCGGGGCGGTGCAGAATCCGGTGCAGTCGGGGAAGAAACGGCCCAGTTGGTCAGTCTTTTGGCTTCCCTCTCCCCTGCTCAGCGGGACCTTCTGCTGGCCATGGCCCGAGCAAGGACCTGAGGCCGCCACCTCAGCACCTCAGCACCTCAGCACGCGGGGGAAAGCCGATGCTGACGTGCTGATGTGCTGATGCC
>JBJTJO010000267.1:0-9379 GCA_046095965.1 Planctomycetaceae bacterium | reverse complement strand
CCAGCACCGCGCGGTGTTGTAGCCCTGCGTGTAGCGCAGGCCGCCGGCGGCGAGCCGGTCGAGGTGCGGCGTGTCGATCTCGCCGCCGTAGCAGCCGAGATCGGAGAAGCCGAGGTCGTCGGCGAGGATCACGAGGACGTTCGGGGGCCGGCGCGGCGCCTCGACGGCCCGGGCGCCGCCCAGGCACACGACAGCCACGAGCACGGCGGCCAGGGTCCGGCACGGTCGCTGCATCAGCGGGCTCCGAAACACCAGAGCGAGTCGTGGGTCCGCAGGAGGATCCGGCCATCGACGCACACCGGCGTGGCCACCGTCATCTCCTCCACGGTTCCCCGGCCCGCCTCGTCGGGCTCCGCCCCGTCGGCCGGCAGCCGCAGCGTCCAGCTCGCGCCATCCTCGCGGGTCACGATGACGTGGCCGTCCACGAGCACGGGCGAGGCGCTGAAGGCGTGGCGATTCTTCTCGAGCTCGCGCGACCACCGCGTTCCCCCGGTGGCCGCGTCGAGCCCGAGGATCGCGCCCTTGTCGGTGCAGACCACGAGCCGGCCGGCGTGGGCCGCCGGCGTGGGCACGTCGGCCCCGAGATCCTTCCGTACCCAGGCGACGTGCGTCTTCGTCACGTCTCCGGTGCCCCCCCGACGGATCGCCGTGAGCGTGCCGCCGCGGGCGTAGGGGGCGACGACGAGGTTTCCGATGGCCACCGGCGAGGCGATCGAACGGAAAAACCGGTCGCCTGATGGATTGAGCCCACCGACCCGCCAGAGCTCACGGCCGTCGGCGGCATCGTGCGCGGTGACGTGGTCGGCCCCGAGCACGACGAGGAGCTCGGCCGGCTCGCCCAAGGACGCGTCGCCAGCGAGGACCAAGGGCGTCGAGTAGCTCTGGGCGGCCTCCTCCGGGGCGGTGAGCATCCGGTCCTGCTTCCAGCGCATCGCGCCCGACGCCTTGTCGAAGGCCACGAGGTAGCTCGGCCCCGTCTGCATGACCGCGATCACCACGGCCGACTTCGTGAGGACCGGCGAGGTGCCGAGGTCCCACCACAGCGTGTCCTCGCCGAAGCGCTCCTGGAGGTTCGTCCGCCACACCTCCTTCCCGTCGGCGAGTTGCAGGCAGGCGAGTTCGCCGCTCTTGAAATAGACCCAGACGTGCGTGCCGTCGGTCACCGGTGACGGGTTGGCGGCCGTCGCCTTCTTGTGCTTGCCGGCCCGCTCCGCACCGAGCACCCGCCGCCAGCGTTCGGCGCCCGAGCGATCGAGGCAGATCGCCGCGTTGTGACCGTCGATGGAGCAGGTGACGACGATGCGGTCGCCCGACACGGCCGGCGTGCTGGCGCCGAGGCCCGGCAGTTTCACCCGCCACACGACGTTGGTGTCGGGGGACCACGCCGCCACGAAACCGGTGCCGGGGGCCGAGCCGTCGCCGGCCGGCCCGCGCCAGGCGGGCCAGTCGTCGGCCCGGGCCGCGGGACACGGAGCACACGCCACCGCGAGCAGAACGGCGAGACGGGACGTGGCTGATCGGGCGGACATCGTGGCCTCCACTCTCTCGGGCTCCAATGTAGCCTCGCGGCGGGCGATCAACGCGGGATGCCCCGCGCCCTCAGGGTTCGGCCGGCTCGGGGTTCGGCCGCGGCATGGCGGCACCCACGCCCTGCCGCCACGCGTGCAGCCGCTTCCACAGGACTCTGGCCCGCTCGGGTCGCTCGGCCGCGGGCCGAGCCAGCGCCCAGGCGACCATCGCGAGAACGAGGCCGCACCGTGACCGGGTCATGACGTGCCGCTCCGCGGGGGGCCGCCTGCCTTGCGGGACCGGCAGCCGACGGCGACCATTGTCGGATCGTTCGCCCGCCCGCTCAACCCGGCCCCCGCCGAGAAACCCCGCCGTGCGGTACGCCTTCATCCTGCTGGTCCTCGTCGTCGCGCGGGCCGCCGGCGCCGCGACGCCGGAGGTGCCACCCCCCAACGTCGTCGTGATCCTCATTGACGACCTCGGCTGGAAGGATCTCGCCTGCCAGGGCAATGCGATCCACGAGACGCCGCACCTCGACCGGCTCGCCGCCTCCGGCATGCGGTTCACGAACGCCTATGCCGCCTGCACCGTCTGCTCGCCGACGCGGGCGGCGCTCATGACCGGACGGTATCCGGCACGGCTGCACGTCACCGACTGGATCCCCGGCCATCCGAAGCCCAATGCGGCCCTGCGGATCCCCGACTGGCGGAAGCAACTGCCGCTCGAGAACGTGACCGTCGCCGAGCGGCTGAAGCGGGCGGACTACGCGACCGCGAGCATCGGCAAGTGGCATCTCGGCGACGCGAAGCACTACCCCGACCGGCAGGGCTTCGACGTCAACATCGGCGGCACCGACCGCGGGCAGCCACCGAGTTATTTCGCACCGTACCGCATCGCGACCCTGCCGGAGGGCGGCCGCGGCGAGTACCTCACCGATCGCGAGGCGATGGAGGCGCAGAAGTTCATCCGGGCGAACCGGCAGCGGCCGTTCTTCCTCTACCTCGCCCACCATGCCGTCCACGCACCGATCGAGGGCAAGAAGGTCGCGATGGCGAAGTATCGCACGAAGGCGGCGGGGCTCGACGACCGCCGCGCCATGTACGCGGCGATGGTGGAGAGCGTGGACGAGGCGGTGGGTAAGGTCGTGGAAGAGCTCGAGGCCCTGAGTCTCCGCGACCGCACGCTCGTCGTCGTCACCAGTGACAACGGCGGCGTGGCGGGCCTCGCCGACCTGGCGCCGCTGCGGGCCGGCAAGGGCTCGGCCTGGGAGGGGGGCGTGCGCGTGCCGCTCATCGCGTCGTGGCCGGGGGTCATCGCGCCGGGCTCGACGAGCGACGTGCCCGTGATCAGTTGCGACATCCCGGTGACGATCCTCGACGTGACGGGCGTCGGCCCGGACCCCGCGCAGCCCCCGGACGGCGTGAGCCTGGCACCCGTCCTCCGTGGCGGCACCCTCGATCGCGACGCGTTGTACTGGCACTACCCCCACTACCACCCCGGCGGCGCGACGCCCCACAGCGCGATCCGCGCCGGGAATCTCCGGCTCGTCCACTTCTACGAGGACGATCAAGACGAACTCTACGATCTCGCCGCCGACCCCGGTGAGCAGCGAAACCTGGCCACCGACCGCCCCGCGGACGCCGAGACCATGCGCCAGAAGCTCGACGCCTGGCTCGCCGACGTGGGCGCCCAGTTCCCCACCCCCACCGACCCGGGCGGCGTGCCGAAGTGACACCGGATCCGCTCCACGCGCTCGTCCCACGGACAGCGAAGGGCTGCCCATCCCCTCGAGACGGCGTAGACGGCAAGGCGAACTGACGACGGATTCACCTCGGCTGAGCCACTCGGGAGGGGTTGCCCGTGCCGTCGAGCCGGCGTTGCTGACCTGGGAAGCCAGGATGGCGCAGCGCAGTCAGCATCGAGAGAGCGGAGGGCAGGATGCCCGAAGCGGGCGTCCGGCGAGAGGGTGTGGGCAGCCCTGAGCCACGCGCGGCGACCGTCACGCGGTTGCCGTGTCGCGTCGCATCCGGTTGAATACCGGCCCGCACCATCAGGCACACCGCCCGGAGACCCTCCCATGGCCAAGCAGACCGTCGCCGACCTCGACCCCCGCGGCCAGACCGTGCTCGTCCGCGTGGACTTCAACGTCCCCCAGGACGAGCATGGCGCCATCACCGACGACCGCCGGATCCGCATGGCCCTGCCCACGATCGCGTCGATCCTCGACCGCGGTGGCCGGGCGATCCTCATGTCGCATCTCGGCCGCCCGGCCGGCAAGGGCTTTGAAGCCGCGTTCTCCCTGGCCCCCGTCGCCGCCAGGCTGGCCGAGCTCCTCGGCCGGCCCGTCGCCCTGGCGAGCGACACCGGCGGCCCCGACTCGCGGGCCAAGGCGCAGGCACTGCCCGTCGGCGGCATGCTCGTGCTCGAGAACGTCCGCTTCAACAAGGGGGAGAAGAAGGGGGACGATCCGGCCTACGTCGCCGGCCTCGCGGCCCTCGCCGACGCCTACGTCAACGACGCCTTCGGCACTTGTCACAGGACCGAGGCGAGCATGCATGCGGTGCCGGTCGCGATGAAGGCGGCTGGCAAGCCGGCCGTCGTCGGCTTTCTCGTCGAGAAGGAGATCCGCTACCTCGCCGACGCGATCGCGCGGCCGAAGCGGCCGTTCGTGGCGATCCTCGGCGGCAAGAAGGTGTCGGACAAGATCGCCGTGATCACGAACCTGCTCTCGGTCTGCGATCACGTCCTCGTGGGGGGCGCGATGGCCTACACGTTCTCGCTCGCCCAGGGAGGCAAGACCGGGAAATCCCTCGTCGAGCCCGACAAGCTCGATCTCGCCAAGCAGCTGCTCGCCACCGCGCACGGGAAACTCGTCCTACCCGTGGACACGCACTGCGCCGACGACTTTTCGGCGGCCGCGAACAAGCAGGTCGTGAAGGCTGGTGCGATCCCCGACGGCTTCGAAGGGCTCGACATCGGACCCGAGACGGCGAAGCAGTATGCGGAGATCATCCGCTCCGCCGGCACGGTCGTGTGGAACGGTCCGATGGGCGTGTTCGAGATGCCCCCCTTCGACGCCGGCACGAAGGCCGTGGCGGATGCGGTGGCCGACGCGACCGCCCGGGGCGCGGTGACCATCATCGGCGGCGGTGACTCGGCTGCGGCGGTCGAGCAGCTCGGCTATGCCGACCGCGTGAGCCATGTCTCGACCGGCGGCGGCGCGTCGCTCGAGATGCTCGAGGGCAAGGCCTTCGAGACGGTCGCGATCCTCGACGAGCGCTGACGCTCACCGGCTGGCCGTGTCGATCGGCCGCGGGGCACGGCCGCGCGTGGCGGCCACCCGCGGGCCGGCGGTGCCGACGTACTCGCGGTCGAACGCGCTCAGGCGGGCGAGCGGCACCGTGATGCGACGGCCGTCGGGCTTGAGGATCTCGACGGCGGCGCCCTGCACGTCGGCGAGGCGGCCGACGACGGCGAACGAGCCGGATTCGTCGATCCACCGCCGCAGTGGCTCCGCCGCCGCGGCAGCCTCCGGCTCAGCGACCGGCTCGACGTCGGGAACCACGTCGGGCTCGGGAGCGGGCACCGGGTCGATCGCCGGCTCGTCGCCGGGCTCGATCAGCGGGACATCGAGCGGCGCCGCTGCCTCGTCGGCAGGCTCGGACGCGGGCGCCGAATCCTCGGGGGGGGTGGCGGGCGGCGGCACGGGGGCCGACTCGAAGGGATCGATGACAGGATCGACGGCGGCGGGTTCACCGCCGGGGGGCGCGGCATCGGCGGCACGAGGCTCCGCCGACACGTCGCCGGCAGCATCGACCTCCTCGAAGGGATTGCGCCGCGGCGGCTCGGGTTTGGGCTCAGGCGGCGACTGCGGGTCGGGTTCGGGAGCGGGCTCCGGCTGCACGACGGGCTCATCCGCGGCCGGTACGGCCGGAGCCGGAGCGGGTTCCTCCATCTCGGGCTCGACGGCGGGAGCCTCGCGGTCCTCCGGAACCTCCTGCGCGGTCGCGGCGGCGGACGCATCCGCGTCCCGCGGGGATTCGTCGGCCGGCGTCTCCAGCGCGACCTCGGGCTTCACGTCCTCGATCTCGGGTGGGACCTCGGGCTCGATCGCCGCTGCCGGCGCAACCGGCGCGAGGTCGGGCACCGTGGCCAGCGGGGCGGGCGCACGCTCGCGAGGCGCCGTCTCCGGAACGGCGTCGGCCGGTGTCGGCGTCTGGACGGATGGGACGGCTCCGGCGGGAGTCGGTCGGGCTTCCACGACGCGCCCGGCCGACGGAGTGGACGAGTGGCTCGCGATCGAACCGCAGCACGCGAGTGGCGCGCCGCAGGCGATCTCCTCGCATCCGGTCGGGCAGCCGCCAAAGGTTGCGACCGCCACCGGGCCGCAGTCGCATCCGGCGGCGACCACGACCGGACAGTCGGTGAGGACGACCTCGCAGCAGGCCCAGACGACGGGAGCCGGCACGACCATGACCGGCACGCCGCACGGGTCGGCACACGGCCGATGGTACCGGAGGTGGCCGCACGCACGGGCGGCGTCGATGGCGAGCGAGAACGTGAGCACACCGACGAGCAGGCTGTGCAGGCACCGACGCACGGAGCACCTCGGTCAAGGGGACGGGGATCGCGGAGTCGAACGTTCCGCCGATTCATCATGCTAAGTCGGGCGCCGGGGAGCCGCAAACCGCCTGGCGCACGATGACCCGCGCGGCGACCACGTGCCGGCACCCCAAACGGTACGACCGTCAAGGCCGGCGCGTCGGGGAGCGGGCCGTGGCCCGGATGAAACGAAACGGGCGGGCCGGGGGACTTGCATCCTCCCGGCCCGCCACGTGGATCGAGCCTGCCGACCGCCTGCGAACGGGGTAGAGCACTGCGAGACTGATGCGGACCGGGCCCAGGTGCCCGAACCGCGGACGGCATCCGCGGAACTGCCCGAGAGCCTTTCAGGGGATCCGGATCAACGCGTTGGGGTTGGCACCTCCGACGGAACGCGGCGACAGGTCGAAATTCGCCGACAGCGTCTTCGTCGCGCCGCCCCCGCCGACTCCAGTCACCCGCCAGCCCCGCACACGACCGGCATGGCCGGTATTCGATTCAAGAATCGCGAGAGGCGGCCCCCGGGGCCATGAATGGCCCGGCCGCCGTGAAATCTGTCAGCTGCAACCCATGCTGTTGCCGCAGTTGTGGCAGAGGTAGCAGTTGCCGTTGCGGACCGTGATCGAGCCGCAATTGTCGCACGCCGGGGCATCGATCTGGAACTTCGCGAACTGGCTCTGGCGATCCACCGGGCTCGCGGCCGGATCGACCGCCATCTTCAGGCCCGCCCGTTCGAGCAGGACTGCCGTGGCGGCGGCGCGGCCGTTGGCGGTCTTCGCGGACGTGCCACCCGGGTGCTTGCCGCGCGAATGCGACTCAACCCCCACCGCACGCCCGTTCGTCGTCGTGGCCTTCCCATGGCCATCGGCCAGCCCGCTCGCCATCGTGGCGGCGGGCTTGCGCTCTGTTTCCGTGTCGCCGCTCCCCGCGGCGGCCTCCCCGCCGCCGCCGTCGCCGTGGCCCCCGGGCCGGTTGGCCTCGCGGTAGCCGGGGATGAACTCGGTGCCGAGCCACCGGAAGAGGTAGTCCACGAGGCTCTTCGCCACCGGGATGTCGGGGTTCTTCGTGTAGCCCCACGGCTCGAAGCGGGTGTGCGAGAACTTCTTCACGTACACCTCGAGCGGCACGCCGTACTGGAGGCTCAGCGACACGCTCGTGCCGAAGGCGTCCATGAGCCCGCCGATCGTGCTTCCCTCCTTCGCCATCGTGATGAAGAGCTCGCCCGGCCGGCCGTCGTCGTAGAGGCCGACCGTGATGTAGCCCTCATGGCCGCCCACGTTGAACTTGTGGGTCACGCTGCGCCGGGTGTCGGGCAGACGCTCACGGCGGGGCGCCGCGGCGACCTTGGCGGCGGCCTTGTCCCCCTCCGTGCCGGTGTTGAGCGGCTGGCTCTCCTTCGAGCCGTCACGGTAGATGGCCAGCGCCTTCAGCCCCATCCGCCAGCCCTCCAGGTAGGCGCCGGCGATGTCGGCCGGCGTCGTCTCGCGCGGCATGTTCACGGTCTTCGAGATCGCGCCCGAGATGAAGGGCTGGGCCGCGGCCATCATCTTCACGTGCGCCTGCCAGGCGATGCTCCGCTCGCCGAGCCGCGGCTTGAATGCGCAGTCGAACACCGGCAGGTGGTCGGCCTTGAGCCCCGGGGCCCCCTCGATCGTGTCGTTCTTGTCGATGGAGGCCAGGATGCCCTCGACGGCGGGCTCGTCGTAGCCGAGCGTCCGCAGGGCGAGCGGCACCGTCTGGTTGACGATCTTGAGCATGCCGCCGCCGGCGAGCTGCTTGTACTTCACGAGCGCGATGTCGGGCTCGATGCCGGTCGTGTCGCAGTCCATGAGGAACGAGATCGTCCCGGTGGGCGCGAGCACCGTCGCCTGGGCGTTGCGGTAGCCGTGCCGGCGGCCGCCGGCGAGGACATCGTCCCAGATCCGCCGCGCGGCATCGTGCAACTCCCGCGGACACGAGGGGTCGATCTTCTCGACCGCGTCGCGGTGCATCTGCATGACGGCAAGCATCGGCTCCCGATTGGCCGCGAAGCCCTCGAACGGCCCGACGGCCGCGGCGAGCTCCGCGCTCGTGCGGTTGGCGGAACCGTGCAGGATCGCCGTGAGCGCCCCACAGAGGCCGCGACCGGCGGCGCTGTCGTAGGCCAGGCCCTCGGCCATGAGCAGGCTGCCGAGGTTCGAGTAGCCGAGGCCCAGCGGCCGGTAGAGATGGCTGTTGCGGGCGATCTTCGGCGTCGGGTAGCTCGCGTGATCGACGAGGATCTCCTGGGCGATGAAGAAGATACGGCAGGCGGCCGCGAACCGCTCGACGTCGAAGACGCCGTCGGGCTTGCGGAACTTCATCAGGTTCACGCTCGCCAGGTTGCAGGCCGTGTCGTCGAGGAACATGTACTCCGAGCACGGGTTCGAGGCGTTGATCCGGCCGGAGTTGGGACAAGTGTGCCACCGGTTGATCGTGGTGTCGTACTGCACGCCCGGGTCACCGCACTGCCAGGCGCACTCGGCCATCCGTCCCATCACCTCGCGGGCCTTGAAGCTCGGGCCGGCCTTCGACGGATCGGTCACCCAGCGGGTGGTCCAGGTGTCGTCCCGCTCGCACGCCTCCATGAAGTCGTCGGTGACGCGGACGGAGAGGTTGGCGTTCTGGAACAGGATCGAGGCGTAGGCCTCGCCGTTGAAGTTGGCGTCGTAGCCCCCCTTTTCGATGAGGACACGGGCCTTCTTCTCCTCCTTCGCCTTGCACTCGATGAATTCCATGATGTCGGGGTGCGTCACCTTGAGCGACTGCATCTTGGCCGCGCGGCGCGTCTTGCCACCGCTCTTCACGACCGCCGCCACCTGGTCGTAGACCCGCATGAACGAGAGCGGACCCGAGGGCTTGCCGCCACCGGCGAGCTTCTCGCGCTGGCTCCGGAGCGTGGAGAGGTCGGTGCCCGTGCCCGAACCGAACTTGAAGAGCATCGCCTCGCTCCGCGCGAGGTCCATGATGTCCTCCATCGTGTCCTTCACGCTCTGGATGAAGCAGGCGCTGCCCTGCGGGAACTCGTAGGGGTTGTCCGGCATGGCGACGTCGCGCTTCGCCTCGTCCCAGCGCCAGTTGCAGGGCGCGCCCTTGACGCCGTACTGGTCGAAGAGTCCCACGTTGAACCAGACCGGCGAGTTGAAGGCGCCGTGCTGGTGGATGCACAGCCAGGCCAGGTCGCGGTAGAAGTTCTCGCCGTCCTGCTTGGACTTGAAGTAGCCGTCGCGGACGCCCCAGTCGGCGATCG
>JBJTJO010000266.1:0-7337 GCA_046095965.1 Planctomycetaceae bacterium | reverse complement strand
GAGGTCCGCGACCGCGCCCGGGCGCTCGGCCTCGTCACCGCCGACAAGCCCGACAGCCAGGAGATCTGCTTCGTCGCGCCGGGTGAGCACGCGGCGCTCGTGGCCCGGCGGCTCGGCGGTTCGCGCGCCGGCGAGATCGTGGACGCGACGGGCGCCGTGCTCGGCCGCCACGACGGGATCGAGCACTTCACGGTCGGCCAGCGGCAGGGGCTCCGGCTGGCGGCCGGCCACCCGCTCCACGTGATCGCGATCGAAGCCGATACCCAGCGCGTGGTCGTGGGCCCGCGGGAGGCGGTTCCGCAGGAGCGGCTCACCGCGGCGGACGCCACCTGGCTCGTGCCCGAGCCGGCGGAGCCCTTCGCGTGTCTCGTGCAGTGCCGGGCCCAGCGGCAGCCGGCCCCCGCCGTGGTCACGCCGCTCGGGTCCGGCCGCTTCGCCGCCCGGTTCACCGGCGGTCCGGATGCCGCCCCCGGGCCGATCTCCCCGGGCCAGCCGGCCGTCTGCTACGCGGGCGACCGGGTCCTCGGCGGCGGCTGGATCGCGGGTTGACGCGGTTTTTTGCCAGCCCGAAACCCCGAACTAGGCTTGGAGGCCATGAACGCCATCCCCATGCCCATGATCGCCCTGGCCGCCGTCGTGCTCGGCATCCTCGCCCTCACGATGCTCCTGCTCGTGTTCAACTACGGGCAGCTCTGGTTCCAGGCCTACTGGTCGAAGGCCCGCGTCTCGTTCGCGTCGCTGCTCGGCATGAGCCTGCGGAAGGTCAACGCCCGCACGATCGTGCAGGCCCGGATCATGGCCACGCAGGCCGGGCTCGGCCCCGACATCACGCCCCGCCGCCTCGAGGCCCACTACCTCGCCGGCGGCGACGTGCCCCGCGTGATCCGGGCGCTGATCGCGGCGCAGCGGGCGGACCTCGACCTCGACTTCGACCGGGCCTGTGCGATCGATCTCGCCGGCCGCGACGTGCTCGACGCCGTGCAGACGAGCGTGAACCCCAAGGTCATCGACTGCCCCGACGCGGCCGGCGGCAAGCCCAACCTCTCGGCCGTCGCCAAGAACGGCGTCGAGCTCAAGATCCGCGCCCGGGTCACCGTCCGCACGAATCTCCAGCAGCTCATCGGCGGGGCCACGGAGGAGACGATCATCGCCCGCGTCGGCGAGGGCATCATCACCTCGATCGGCTCGGCCAACACCCACTTCGAGGTGATGGAGCACCCCGACAAGATCTCGAAGGCGGTGCTGCAACGGGGCCTCGACGCCCAGACGGCGTTCCAGATCGTGTCGATCGACATCGCCGACATCGAGGTGGGCGAGAACATCGGCGCCCGGGCTGCAGGCCGACCAGGCCGAGGCCGACACCCGGGTGGCCCGGGCGAAGGCCGAGGAGCGGCGGAGCGTGGCGATCGCCCGCGAGCAGGAGATGAAGGCGGCCACGGCCGAGAACCGCGCCCGCCTGCTCCAGGCCGAGGCCCTCGTGCCCAAGAGCATCGGCGAAGCCTTCCGCGCGGGCCGCGGCACCGGCCGGTCGGCGGGCTGACGCCCGGACTCGTCCCCCCGTCCCTCCAGCTTGCCACGATTGCCGCCGGGAGCCGGCATTCCCGGCACGACCGGGAAATTCGGCCAAACCTTGCCGGCATCCGCTGCCGATGAACCTGGTATCGGGAGACGGTGCGCCACGACGGCGGCCAGCCCGGCGGCGACGCCGGCGACTCCCCTCATCCGCAGGCAAGGGAGTGTGCGACATGGCGATCCGGCAGCTGCGCGTCTACAAGGGTCCCGAGGTCGATCGGCCCGGCATCGTGGGGTTCGTCGAGGCGCCCGCCCGCGAGGCGACGGTTCGCGTCACGCTCGGCGAGGTGCTTCCGCTCCTGGCCGACGCCGTGGCGAGCGACCGCACGTGGCTCCGCGACTTCGCCGACGACGAGATCGAGATCTCGTCGGACCTCAACGACGTGCTCCAGGCCTACCGCCACTTCCGCCGCCCCGGCGCGTGAGCGGGCCGCGGCAGCGGGCGGATAGACTGGGAGAAGGTTCCGCCCTCCCGGAGCTCCGCCATGTCGCTGCCCCGTCGTGACTTCGTCGAGCGTGCCCTCTGGATCGCCGCCGCGGCACTCGCCCGCGGCGCCGGTGCGGCAGAACCCTCGGGTCCCGCGCCACCCGCGACCGGCCCCGCGGCTGACGGCAGGATCCGCGTCGCCGTGATCGGGGTCAACGGCCAGGGCTCGAACCACGTCCGCGAACTCCTCGCGATCCCGGGGGCCGACCTCGTCGCCATCTGCGACTGCGACCCCGGCGCCTACGACCGCGCGGTGCAGAAGCACTTCGCGAAGGACCGACGGAAGCCGCCCGCCTTCGTCCAGGACATCCGCCGGCTCCTCGACCGCACGGACGTGGATGCCGTCACGATCGCCACGCCGAACCACTGGCACGCCCTCGCGGCCGTCTGGGCGATGCAGGCCGGCAAGGACGTCTACGTCGAGAAGCCGTGCAGCCACAACGTTCACGAGGGGCGGGTGATGACCGACTGGGCGCGGAAGCTCGGCCGCATCTGCCAGATGGGCGTGCAGAGCCGGAGCATGACCGGCATGCGGCAGACGCTCGACTTCGTCCGCGGCGGCGGCGTGGGGCCGGTCACGGTGGCCCACGCGCTCTGCTACAAGCGGCGGAAGAGCATCGGCCGGACCGACAAGCCGGCCCCGCTGCCCACCGGAATCGACTTCGACCTCTGGGCGGGTCCGGCGCCGCAGGTGATCCCGGTGCGCCAGCGGCTCCACTACGACTGGCACTGGACCCACGTCACCGGCAATGGCGACCTCGGCAACCAGAACCCCCACGAGCTCGACAAGGCCCGCTGGGGTCTCGACAAGCACGAGCTGCCGAAGCGGGTCGTGAGCCTCGGCGGCCGCCTCGGCTACGTCGATAACGGCGACGTGGCCAACAGCCAGGTGACGATCTTCCAATGGGACGACGCGACCCTCATCTCCGACGTCCGCGGCCTCGAGGTCAAGACACCGGTCGACTTCGGGCTCAAGGCCGGCCGGCTCGGCGTCGCCAACATCTGGTGGGGCACGAAGGGTTACGTCGTGGCCCCCAACTACACGAGCGGCGCCGCCTTCGACCTCGACGGGCACCAGCTCGGCACGTGGTCGGGGGGCGAGTACAAGGCCCACTTCGCCAACTTCCTCGACGCCGTGCGGAGCCGCCGCCCCGAGGATCTCCATCTCGACATCGAGGAGGGGCACCTCTCGAGCGCGCTGGCGCACATGGGCAACGTCTCGTGGGCGCTCGGCGAGCCGGTGGACCCGGGCACGCGGCCGAAACTCGCGGCTGACGAGCCGCACGTGCGGGCCACGTGGGAGAGTTTCGAGAAGCACCTCGGCGAGCAGGAGATCGACTACGCGGCCACGAAGCTCCTCCTCGGCCGCGAACTCGTGATCGACCCGAAAACCGAGCGGAGCACCGACGACGCGGCCAACGCTCTCTTCACCCGCGAGTACCGCCAGGGATTCGAACTGCCGGTGGCGTGAGCGGGCTCACGCGACACACGCGTGACCCGGCGACCATCGATGCATCCGGTGGCGGGCTGCACTGGCTCGCGATGGCCGGTCGGTGTGACAGCCCGCTCTCCGCAGAGTGCCACTCTGCGGCTACTCCGGACGAGGAACATCTCGGTATCCGCGCAGCGTGTAGGTGCAGACTGGCAGTCTGCACACGGTGGCCGACCAACAAGGCTCCGCGATGGCCGGTCGGTGTGACAGCCCGCTCTCCGCAGAGTGGCACTCTGCGGCGACTCCGGACGAGGAACAGGCCGGGTGGCGGCCATGCGTCACCCGTCCGTCGGTTCCGCGGGCGTCGGCAGGATGAGCTGCCAGAACTCGAGGTCCAGCCAGCGGCCGAACTTGTAGCCGGCCTCGCGGACCGTGCCGCAGCAGCGGAATCCCAGCGAGCTGTGCAGGGCCACGCTCGCCACGTTCGTGGCGTCGATCCCCGCCACGAGCATGTGGAGATCCTTCTGCTTCGCCTCGGTGATCAGCGCCTGGAGCAACTGCCGACCCACCCCCTCGCCCCGGAACCGCTCGTCAACGTAGACCGAGTGCTCCGCCGAGTACTTGTAGGCGGCCCGGGGCCGGAACGGGCCCCACGTGGCGAAGCCCGCGAGCACCCCCGGCTCCCACTCGATGCCGAGCACCGGGACGCCGTCGCGGCTGCGGGCCGCAAACCACTCCCGCATCACCTCCTCGGTCCGCGGCGCGTATTCGTAGAGCGCGGTCGTGGTGAGGATGGCCTCGTTGTAGATCGCCCGGATCGCCGGGAGGTGCGTCTCCGTGCAGGCGATCACCGTGCGACGTGGCGGCGGGGGCTTCTTGCGGGGCATGGTCGGGAGCGTACCCGATGGGCGCGGATGCCGCTCACCCGCGCCGGTCCGGCGGCGGCGTGAGGAGCGAGACGACGACGAGCACGACGAAGCCCAGCGGGATCGTGACCAGGCCGGGTTGGCTGAAGGGCACCGGCGCGAGGTCCCGCGACAGCCCATAGACCTTCTCGAAGGTGTCGGCCGAAAGCAGGATCCACCCCAGCGACGCGAGCATCCCGATGATCACCGCCGCCGCCACCCCCTGCTTCGTGGTCCGGCGCCAGAACAGCACCATCACGAGCGCCGGGAGGTTCGCGCTGGCCGCGATGTTGAACGCCCAGCCGACCAGGAAGCTGACGTTGAAGTTCTTGAACAGCATGCCGAGGGCCATCGCCACGATTCCCAGGCCCACCGCCGCGATCTTCCCGCACCGGACCTTCTCGTGGTCGCTCATGGTCACGCCGCACACGTTCGCCACGAGGTCGTGGGCCACGGCGCCGCTGCCGGCCATGATCAGGCCGCTCACCGTGCCGAGCACGGTCGTGAACGCGATCGCCGAGATCACGGCGAACAGGGTCGTGCTGAATGATCGCGCGAGGAGCGGCGCGGCCATGTTCGTGTCGGTGGGGTCGAGCGCGCCGCTCGTCATGGCGCCCAGCCCCAGGTAGAGCGTGAGCACGTAGAAGACGCCGATCGCCGCGATGCCCACGACCGTGCTCTTGCGGGCCGCGGCCGCATCCTTCACGGTGTAGTAGCGGATGAGGATGTGCGGCAGGGAGGCCGTCCCGCAGAAGAGCGCGAGCATGAGGCTCGCGAAGTCGAGCCGGTCGGCGAGTGAGCCCGTCGTGAGGCCCTTGAAGTATCCACCCGGCTTGAGCAGGTCGGCCCCGTTCCGCTCCACGGGCGAATAAGTCGTGTGCGTGCCCTCCGCATCGACGTGCTTCTTCGCCGACCACGTGACCACGGTCGAGTCCTCGAGCACCGAGAGGTACTCGAGCGGTCGCAGCGGGCCGGTCTCCTTCCGGCCGGCGTACCGCTCGGGGAGCCTCGCGATCGTGCCCACCGGCCGCAGGTCGTGGTCGCGGCCCTGCGGCGAGCCATCCACGAGCACCGTGCCGTCGGGCCGCACGGTGCGGACCTGCGGTGCGAGGCTCGTCGTGTTCTCCACGAGGCCGCGGTCGAGGATCAGCCACGTGGTGACAGCGCAGAAGAAGACGAGCAGCGAACCCTTGATGAACTGCACCCACGTCGTCGAAACCATGCCGGCTGTGACCACGATGAGCGTCACGGCGACGCCCACGATGACGACCCCCGCGGCGTGCGGCAGGCCCAACAGCGGCGTGATGAGCGACCCGGCGCCCACCATCTGCGGGATCAGGTAGAAGACGCTGACGACCAGCGTCGAGACCGCCACGGCGAGCTTGATCGCGGGGCTGTTGAACCGGGCGTCGAGCGCGTCGGCGAGCGTGAACCTGCCCAGGTCCTTGATCGGCTCGGCGATCACGAACAGGGCCACGACCCAGCCGGCGAGGAAGCCGATCGAGTAGAGGAAGCCGTCGTAGCCCGAGAAGGCGATCATCCCGCAGATGCCGAGGAACGACGCCGCGGAGAGGTAGTCACCCGCGAAGGCGATGCCGTTGACGAACCAGTGGATCTGGCCGTGGGCCGCGTAGTAGTCCTGCGCCGACTGCTTCTTGCGGCCGAGGAACAGCGACAGGCCGATCACGCCCGCCACGAAGGCGGCGAAGATGGCGATCGCGGCGGTGGAGGTTTCGTGAAGCATCGCGTCAGCGGCCCGCCCGGACGACCATGTAGATGACCGCGAGCACGAAGGCCGCGACGATGAGGCCCATGCCGCAGGCGATCGCCAGGTTCACGCCGCCGAAGGGCCGCGATGAGAGGAGGTCGGGCCGCGCGAGGACGAGCCCCATGAAGCCGCCGTAGAGGGCCACGTAGATCCAGAACAGCGCGAGTCCCAAGCGGCTGGCGCGGGGTGGCGTGGGAGTCTGTGGCATCAGAAGTCCGTCCGTGACGGCGAGTTGTGCCCGGCGGCAAGCCCGCCGCGGCGGGAGCAGGATACACCGCCGAGGGTTGGCTACGGCGCCCCGGCCATTTCCCGGCGCCCGACCGGGGGCCTCGCACCATCGCCCGGCTCGGGCTTTGCGCGGGGTGGCGCGGCCTGTGGCTTCGCCCTCACAGGGTAGAGCGTGGTCGGATGCTCCACGCGACCGGGCGGCCGGCGGGCCCCTTGCGGTCGAGGCCGGGCCAGCGGGCGATCGTGGGCACGCGGACGCCCCCCTCCCACGTGCTTCCCTTGCTGCCCCGCAGCGGTCCGGCGCTCGTGACATCCTTGACCCACCCGATCCACGGGCCGTTGTCGCCGTAGCCGAGGTCGTCGATCAAGATCACGACGAAGTTCGGGCGGTCCGCGGCGCCGCCGTGGCACTCGGGGCCGAACTGGGCGCGAAACGCGGCCTTGAACGGGTTCTCCGCCGGGCCGTCCTGGTCCTCGTTGACGAGGTCCGGCTGCACGCCCGCCCACCACGCATTGAATGTGTCGGACAGCCGACCAACCACATCGGGGTGGTCGGCGGCGACGTCGTGGCACTCGCCGCGATCGGCGGCGATGTCGTAGAGTTCCCAGGCGTCGGGACTGTTCTGCGTGTTGACGAGGCTCCAGCGGCCCTCGCGGATGCGGCAGTTGAGCAAACCGCTCGCGGCGGCCTGCCCCCGCTCCCAGCGGCCGACGTGCGTGACGAGCGGCCGGTCGGGCCAGGCCGCCCGGGCGTCGCGGAGGAGCGGCACGAGGCTGCGCCCCTCGACCTTCGCGGCCACCGCCGGAGGCACTTGGACGCCGGACAGTTCGCAGAGCGTGGGGAGCACGTCGATGTGTGCCGTGACCGCGGGCACGTCCACGCCCGCGGGCAGCGTGCCCGGCCACCGCCAGAAACTCGGCACCCGCGTGCCACCCCGCCACGGC
>JBJTJO010000265.1:0-3943 GCA_046095965.1 Planctomycetaceae bacterium | reverse complement strand
ACGACGGCGTTCGTAGCGATCTGCACCTCGTGGCCGCCACGGATCGGAAGGGCGGCACGGTCGAGACCGCCGTGTGCAGGCCGAGAGCACGCGTGCATCCGCCGCCGGGAGAGTTCCCGGTAGGGAAGACGGACGCGGAGGGGATCAGGGGCAGCGGGCACCGCGACATGCGGCAGGAAGTGTCGGCGCGAAACGCTTCCGGGCACCCTCACCCTGGCCCTCTCCCAGAGGGAGAGGGCGAGAGAAGAGACAGCACCCTCACCCCGGCACTCTCCCAGAGGGAGAGGGAGAGAGAAGAGACAGCACCCTCACTCAGGCACTCTGCCAGAGGGAGCCGGGCGGAGAGTCGTCACGGGCCTTTGCCGGCGGGCACGAGGGCGAGGAGCGACCGCAGGCTGGCGAGGAGCTTGTCCGGGTCGGCGAGCGTGTCGGCGTGGAGCGGCACGACGACCGTCTTCTGGTCCACCACCCGCACCACGCGGCTCTTCTTCGCGGCCGCCTGCCGGAGCCGCTCCATCGCCTCGCGGTCGTGGTGGCCGATCAGGATCATCTCCGGATGCCGCGTGACCGAGTCGATGCCGAGGGCGAGCGCCGCCACTTTGAGCCGGGCGAAGTCGAGCAGGCGGCGGGCCTCGTCGGGGAGCGGGCCGAAGCGGTCGCCGAGTTCCGTCGCGAGGTCGTCGATCTGGTTCGCCGCCGTGGCCCGCGAGAGCCGGCGGTAGACGTCGATCTTGGCGCGGAAGTCGGCGATGTAGTCGCGTGGCAGCCACGCCTCGCCCGGGAGGTCGAGGTTCACCGGCGGCGGCTCGGCCGGCGGCATCTTCTTCATGCCGCGGACGGCCTGCTCCAAGAGCCGGCAGTAGAGCTCGTAGCCGACCGTCGCAATGTGGCCGCTCTGCTGCGTGCCGAGGAGGTTGCCCGCGCCGCGGATCTCGAGGTCGCGCATGGCGAGCGAAAACCCCGCCCCCATGCTCGAAAACTCCTGGATCGCCCGGAGCCGCTTGGCTGCCGTCTGTGTGAGGCGGGCCGTCTCGTCCACGAGCAGGTAGCACCGGGCCCGATGGTGGGACCGGCCCACGCGGCCGCGGAGCTGGTGCAGGTCGGCGAGGCCGTAGCCGTCGGCCTCGTCGATGAAGATCGTGTTGGCCCGGGGGATGTCGAGGCCGCTCTCGATGATCGTGGTGGCCGAGCACCCCTCACCCGCCGTGCCCGGGATCACGGCCCGCGACTGGCCCTGGTGGCGCGGACCGACGCACGACGGGCATGCCGCGGCCGGCCAACGAGTGCCCGCCACGTGGTCCGACCAAGGCTATGGCGCGTCGCCGTTTGTCAACGGCGACACGGTCATCGTCTGCGCCGACCACAGGGGCAGCGGTGCCCTGGCGGCATTCGACCGCCGCACCGGCGATGTCGTGTGGAAGCGGATCTTCACGTCCGGAGGCTATCCCAGGAACCACGTCTCGGCGGTCCGTGCCGACGGATCGGCGACGTTCGACTGGGAGAACGGCGGGCGCGAGTACGTGCCCTCGATGATTTTCCATGAAGGCCACCTCTACGGCGTGCTCGACGCGGGCAGATACTACCCCGAGCATGATGTTGTTTACGTTGAATGATGCTCGTGCATGGAGGTCGTGGCGCAACCTCGGCTCGCGCTCGCGACCCGGAGCCGCATGCACTCTCTCCCTCTCCCTCCGGGAGAGGGCTGGGGTGAGGGTGCTTCCGATGCGTCAGGAGAGGCACCCTCACCCGGCCTGCGGCCGGCCTCTCCCCGAGGGAGAGGCGAGAGGCCCGAGCGTGCCAATCCGTCAAACGTCACCTATTGGATGCTCCCGGTAGTACAGCAACCCCTCTTCTTGTCAATGCCGGGATGAGCAGGCGGGTCATCTGGCTTTCATGTCCAGCTCCGACCTTTCTGTTTCCCAGTCGTCGCTGATCTCGCTGAGGACTGCCGAGACGAGCCTCAGCACGGAAGCCTCGTTCGGGAACGGGGTGGCGACACGGGTACGGCGTTTGATTTCCTTGTTGAGTCGTTCGAGACCGTTGTTCGTTCGCAGCCGCTTGCGGCGGGCGACCGGCCCGTCCTGAACCCATCATCCTTGGATTAACCAGCCACCCCGGAGTAGTTTCAACCCATCCCCAGCGCTGCATTTTTCGACCGGCGTTCACATCCCCGAACAGACGGAACGCTTTGCCTGGTTGTGGCGACTTTGAAGGGGGACAGAACGATCAACGACCAAACGTCACGCTGCCATCCTTTGCGACAGTGCCTCTGACCGTTCCATCCTCAGAAACCGGCGATTCTCTCCTCCGTGCCAGGTTCATGCACATGGTTCAGCAATTGATTCCGCCCGATGAGGCAATCTTCGTCGGTGGCGGTGATTTCGTATCCGTCGGCAAGCACTTCTTCGACATCTTCAAGACATATGGGGGGCTTCAGCCACACCACGATGTCCTGGACATCGGAGTGGGGGAAGATGCGTCATCACATACTTCCTGCTCAATCGTGAATCGCTCGCACTTGTGAACGCGGGCCGAACGACCCAACAGTTCAAGCATCGGATCTTTGATGTCTGCTTGACGACGACGCCTGACTTGTTCGAGGCTGCGGTCGCATACGATGAAACGTATGTCCGTGAATCATGTGCCAACCACGGGCTGACGCTCGTCGGCGAGCCGCTCTACGGAAAATGGGTCCAACGGACTCCATTCGTCAGCTATCAAGACGTCGTCGTGGACGAAAAAACCGTTCGTCGTGACCATCGTCACCGGAGGGTCCGTCACGACGCCTCGTCAGGCCGCTGCTTCGCGGGCGATGTCGGCGGCGAAGGCGTCGATGTCGGCCGGGGTCGTGTCCCACGCGCACATCCAGCGGACCTCGCCCGTGACCTGGTTCCACGTGTAGAAACGGTGCCGCGCCTGCAGGCGGGCGGTGACGTCTGCCGGGAGCACCGCGAACACCGCGTTGGCCTGCACCGGCCGCACGATCGACACGCCGGGAATGCCCCCCACGGCCGCCGCCAGCCGCGCGGCCATCGCGTTGGCGTGCGACGCGTTCCGCCGCCAGAGATCCCCTTCGAGGAGCGCGAGCAGCTGCGCGCTGATGAACCGCATCTTGCTCGGCAGCTGGCCGAACGTCTTGCGGAGCCGCCGCACCGCCTCGGCCGTCTCCGGGTCGAACACGATCACCGCCTCGGCGCCGAGCGCGCCGTTCTTCGTGCCGCCGAAGGTCACCGCGTCCACGCCGAGCGCGGAGGTCACGCCGCCCAGCGACACGCCCAGCGACGCCGCGGCGTTCGCCAGCCGGGCGCCGTCCACGTGGAGCCGCATGCCGCGGGCGTGGGCCTGATCCGCCAGGGCCCGGATCTCCGCGGGGGCATAGACCGTGCCGAGCTCCGTGGACTGCGTGATCGAGACGACCGCCGGCCGGGCGCGATGCACGTCGTCGAAGCCCCAGGCCTGCGTGTCCACGAGTGCCGGCGTGAGCCGGCCGTCGGGCGTGGCTACCGTCCAGAGCTTGATTCCCGCGACCGCCTCGGGCGCGCCCCCCTCGTCCACGTGCACGTGGGCGGTTTCGGCACACACCACGGCGCCCCGCCCGCGGATGAGCGACGCCAGCGCCACGACGTTGGCCCCCGTGCCGTTGAACATCGGGAAGGCCTCGGCCGTCGGGCCGAACTCGCGCTTCACGGCCGCGTCGAGCCGGGCCGTGACGTCGTCCCCGCCGTAGGCGGCCGCATGACCCGCGGTCGCCGCCGCCACCGCGGCCAGCACGTCGGGATGGGGGCCCGCGTAGTTGTCGCTGGCGAAGCCTCGCCACGCCGCCGTCATGTCGCGTCTCCGGTGATGCCGCTCGTCGATGCCACCACGTCGGCCAGCCGCCGCCGCAGCGACTCGTAGAACATGCTCAACGGAAACTCGTCGGTGAGCACGGCGTCGATGGCCT
>JBJTJO010000264.1:0-3869 GCA_046095965.1 Planctomycetaceae bacterium | reverse complement strand
GGAAATCCTGTGAAGACTCAGGGAATCGATCGCCATGATTCAGGAACTTGCTGAAGTCGTTCTCGTGTGCGATCTGCCGGAGCACAAGCTTGCTGCCGGAGACATCGGCACTGTCGTGCTCGTGCACGGCGAAGGCCGGGGATACGAAGTCGAGTTCATGACGCTCGACGGCGAGACGATCGGCGTTTCCACCCTTCGAGCAGACCAAGTCCGGCAGGCCCACGCTGATGAAATCGCCCATGCACGGCCAATGGCGAGCTGAATGTTGTTTCTCACTTTGATGCCGAAAGTGAGAAACAACCCCGTTTGCCGCCAACAAGTGAGAAACAAGATTTGGGCTTAAGTTCGCGCGTGACCCCATGACCATGAAGAGCGAAATCTCGTGCGGGCCTATGCCGCTGCCGGCGGACGAATCCAATGCCAGCCGCCACGGTCTCCCATACCGACGAAGTCAAGCCGGCTGAGGGTCGTCTCAGCAGTCCTCAGCGAGATCAGCGACGACTGGGAAACAGAAAGGTCTTACCTGAACATGAAAGCGAGATGACCCGCCTGCTCATCCCGGCATTTACAGAAGAGGGGTTGCTTTATCGTTTGCCAAAACGCGGGTTCCGGTGCGGGCCTTGTTTGAGAACCTTGAAGACGGAGCAACCGTCGATCAGTTCGTTGAGTGGTTTCCAGGGGTCACACGGCAACAGGTCGAAGCCGTGCTTGAATTCGCGGCCGCGAGCCTCGAACTCCAAGCCTCTGCATGAAGACCCTGTTCGACCAAGGCACGCCCGCACCGCTCCGCAGGGCGCTCGCTAAGCCGCGGCCAAAGCGGTCGATCGGGTCCGGCGGTGGGGGAAACGGTCCCATGGAAGCCCGGAGCGGAAGCGACGGGGCTCCGGTTCGTTGGGCGATCCCGGGTTTGCATGGAGGGCTGGGCGGCATTCGCACCCGGTGTCCCCCGGCTTCCGCCGAGGGCTTCCTCGACAGCGGAATCACGACGGTTTGCGCCTTCCGCCAAATAGTTTCCCTTCCCCTGTATCACATGCCGCTCTCCGCCGCGGGGGTCGATCACGACCGCCCACGTTACACGACCGCCGACACCGGATTGTGATCGCTCACCCGGAAGCAGTCGTCCGTATGGATAGAGCAAGTGATCCGACGCGACCATGAAGCGGGCACCAGGAGACCATCGCAGTGGTAGGGAGTTCCCTTCCCGGGCGACCGGTCGCCAGACCACCGGAGGGTCTGGGCCAAGGGCGTGCCAGGGTGTGCCGCCGTCCAGCACGAAATGAGTCCGACCGCCGCAATCGCCTTCAGGGCAAGCCGGTCACTGCTGGTCGTGTGCAGGGATTCGCTCGGGTGGCGTTCGCCGAGCGTGACGTTGAAGTCACCGCCGATGATTAAGTCGTTTTCGGGGCGAACCGCGTCGCGGATGAGCTCGACGATCTTGACTACCTCGGTTGCGTAGGGCTCGCGCGGCACAACCTTCGTGCTCGACGGAGCGTGGACGCTGAATACCGACAGCCCACGGCCTGAGAGCTCGACCTCGCCGCCGACCACCCACCCCTCGTAGCCCGGCAATTCGATCGAACGAATACGTCCAAGTGATGTCACGACGGCGCTACCCCACGATGCCTCGGGCACTTTTCGCCAGATGACGTTCGCACCGTTCGGGGCGGCATCCGACTCCTGCAGAAACCCAATGTCGGCCTGGAGTTCGGCCTGCAGGCGTGGCCACAAGGGCCGCCCGACGCCGTTTCGAAGATTCCACGTGACGAGTCGCATGTCTCGATCAGGCCCACCCACGCCTTCAAACTCTGGTCGATGCCAGTAAGTCGGCAACGACGTGCGGCACGCCGATGGTCGCGGGCTTGGCGAAGATTTCAAAGGCCGGGCCGGAAACCTCGCCAGGGATATCTGGGTTCACCACGATCCGGCGTGCCCGCTTCGGCGCCTCGAAGACCAGCCCCGCAGCCGGATAGACCTGCAGCGACGTGCCCACGACGAGCAGGACGTCGGTACAGGAAACGAGGTCCACTGCCTCGTCCATCGCCGGCACCATCTCGCCGAACCAGACGATGTGCGGCCGTAGCTGGCTGCCGAGTTCGCAGCGGTCGCCGAGGTGGATGTCGGCATCACCGAGGTGCCGGAGGAGCCGCGGGTCGCGCGTGCTGCGGGCGAGCATGATCTCACCGTGAAGGTGGAGCACGTGCGTCGAGCCGGCACGCTCGTGGAGATCGTCCACGTTCTGCGTGACGATCCGCACGTCGTAGGCCCGCTCGAGATCCACGAGCGCCCTATGAGCGGCGTTGGGAGCTGCCGCCCGCACCGCCCGTCGCCGCTGGTTGTAAAAATTGAGCACGAGTGCCGAATTCGCCGCCCACCCTTCCGGCGACGCCACGTCCTCGACGCGGTGCCCCTCCCAGAGCCCATCCGCCCCGCGGAAGGTCTGTAGTCCGCTCTCGGCGCTGATCCCGGCTCCGGAAAGGACAACGATGCGCTTCATGCTTTTGTGATGAGATGGCCCAACTGAAGCACCTGCTGTTGTGGTCTTCACCCGGGGCAACCGTCAAACCGAATTCCGGCGCCGGTTACGCGCCCTTCGCCGCTTGTCCCGCCGTTCCCCCAGGTCGTCGATGGCCTTCTGCGCCACTCGACCCATGGCAGCTCGAGCCTCCTCTTCCGTTGCCACGCGCATGCTGACGAGCAGCGTGAGCCAGCCGGCCTCGTAGTCATGCAGCCGATTCTTCGCTGGTTCGATCATCTCATCCTCCTTTCAGGCGTATCCGAGTGTGATCGACCGCAGGGACAACCTTGGTCCGCGTCGGTCGCCCCGGGGCAAACCGTGAAGGGCGTCACTGTTTGGGCGGCTTTTTGTAGGGCTTCTTCTTCGGCATGCGGTCCGTCGCGCCGACGACGCTGTAGCCCTGTTGCTCCAAATGGCGGCGCAGCCGGTATTCGGTGTCCAGGGCCCGGTCCGGGCAGAAGAGGGGCCCTCCGAACTCGGCCGGCACGAGTTCCGGCGCATGCCGGCGGAAGTGCTTGTGGCAATAACGGCTGTGGACGGCATGTTTTGTGCGATTGTCGTCCACACCACGTCGGTGCTGTTCGACACGTTTGGCGACCGTGTGGCTCGTCTGCCCGACGTACACGTGACCCCGATAGTTCGGTGGTTTCATGGCGATGTGGGCGTCGTCGAGCTCGATCGCATAGACGTGCCACACGGTCTGGTCCGCACCGATCGTGTAGCCCTCACAGCGGAGTTTGCGGCGCAGCCGCTCAAGGGCTTTTTTGACCGCGTGCTGTTCTCGCGGGTATTCGAACGGGCAATGCAGTCCGCCCGGTTCGTGATCGCCGGGCATCGCCTGCGTGTGGACGCGGACGATGGTCGACTTCTTCCGTGTGCGGGCCCGCTGGACCCACGCGTCGAGATCGGGACCGGGCCGTACGATCTTGGAGGCGAGGCGAATGAGTGGCTTGTCTGGGCTGCGGCGCGGGATTGACGGATCGTGAAGCTCGAAGACGCAGATCCACACCGGATGGGGCTGCGGTGATGTCGGGGATCGTGATTTCATGCAGTGTGCTCTCCTTGAGTGAATGGAACCGGCTGTCTCACGACACGGGTGCTCAACAGGGATCCTTGCCGACGGCCCGATCGAGCCATCCGGGCGAGTAGCTCGCCCAGCCCGCCGTCGCTCCGCTGCCCCGCCAGGGGTTGAGGGCGAGTCTCTGCAGCCGATGCGCGAAAGTGCGACTCAGCTGGGCGGGTGAGACGATCACCCCCCCCCCCCGCGTTTCCTGGGTGGTCATGTGGTGGGGGAATGTGGTAGGGGGTGCAATGGAAGCGGCGACGCAGCCCCGGGTGGTCGAGAGGTGTTCGG
>JBJTJO010000263.1:0-3061 GCA_046095965.1 Planctomycetaceae bacterium | reverse complement strand
CGCGGGCACTCGGCCTGGGATTTGCCTGGGCACTCGCGCTGCAGTGTCCAGCCGCGGGCGCATCCGCGATGAACCACGGGGAACCGTCGGGCGCGAACGCCACGCGGTGCACGTCCTTGGGGAGCGAGGTCCAGCGGGCCTGCGGCAGCACCAGATCAGCGCGTGCGGCGGGGGCCGGCTGGTCGGCTGCCCCCGCGGCTGGACACTGCAGCGCGAGTGCCCAGGCAAATCCCAGGCCGAGTGCCCGCGCGACCGCCTGCCGGCCCGTCCACGCTCGCGGCGGCGCATCGCGGCGGTCGCCGTATTCGCACGAGGCAGCGGGTGGTTCGATCATGCCCACCATGGCACTCTCCCACGTTTGTATGCCGGTGCTCACGAGAAGGTCGAGGGCCGGGTCCGCCACGGCAGGCCGCCCCGCGGCCATCGCTGGTTGTAGTCCATCCACGACCGGTCGAGAACGACACGCGCCTTCGTCCATGCTGGCACGGTGCAGGGGCACAAAACCGGGAGGGTTGGCACGCGTGACCAAATCGTGGCGTAGACTTTCCCGCCCCGGGGAACGGCGGGGTCCGGAGGCCGGGCTGCGATGATCGACGCGATCGTGAGTTGGTTCGTGGTGGGCATGTTCGTGGCGGGCCTGGGCATCGTCGCGACCGCGCTGGTGCCGGAGTCCACGGCGCGATCGGTGATCGAGGGCGACGCCGTCCGGACCCGGCGGCGGGCCGGCCGGCCGTCGGCGTGACGCCACCGGGGCGCTGTGGCCATGGCATCGAGCCTCCTCATCCTGCTCGACGACATCGCCGGCGTCCTCGACGACGTGGCGACGATGACGAAGGTGGCGGTCCAGAAGACCGCCGGCGTGATCGGCGACGACCTGGCCCTCAACGCCAAGCAGGTGACGGGCGTCGTCGCGGCCCGCGAATTGCCCGTCGTCTGGGCCGTCGCCCGCGGCTCGGCGATCAACAAGGCGATCCTCGTGCCGGTAGCCCTGCTGCTCGGCTGGCTCGCGCCCGCGCTCGTGCCGCCGCTGCTCATGGTCGGCGGCCTGTACCTCTGCTACGAGGGCGCGGAGAAGATCCTGCACCGCGCTCTGGATCGTGACGCGGGGCACGCTCCCGCCGCCGGGCACGAATCCGACCATCGGCGCCACGCGGGTGGCCACGACGAGCGGTCCAAGATCGCCGCGGCCATCCGCACCGACTTCATTCTCTCGGCGGAGATCATCGTGATCACGCTCGGGGTCGTGGCCGCGAGCCCGCCGGTGACGCGGGTCGCCGTGCTCGTGGCGGTGGCCGTCGCGATGACGGTGGGCGTCTACGGGCTCGTGGCCGCGATCGTGAAACTCGACGACGTCGGCGCGGCCCTGGCGTCGGCCGCGGCACCCGGCGCCCGGCCGATCGGACTCGGCATCCTCGCCGCGGCGCCCGTGCTCATGAGGCTCCTCTCGGTGGCGGGAACCGTCGCGATGTTCCTGGTCGGCGGAGGGATCGTGGCCCATGCGGTGCCGGCCGTGCACGATGCGATCCATCAGGGTGTGGCGAGCATCGCGGGAGACGGCCCTGCGTGGCCGGCGGTTCTCGCGACGGCGGCAGCCGAGGGGGCTGTCGGCCTCGCGGCAGGGGGCGCGGCCCTCGCTGCGGCGCACGTGGGTCGGCGGCTCTGGGAACGCTTCCGCCGCACCTGACGCCGCGATCTCCCCGCCGTCGTCATCCGAACGCGATCGGACCACCGTACGCCCACGGCATGGACTGCCGCGGCGCGAGCCGCACGCGACCGAGTTCGGTCGCTGGAGCGTCGATCCGGTGCACGCGGACCTCGCCCCACGAGACGGAGTAGAGATAGTTCCCCACCCGCACGCTGCGGGTAACCTCGTCGTCGTGGTCGATCCGCCCGAGGTTCGTGAAGGCTTGGCCCCCCCTGCCAGGATCCACCTTGAAGACGACCAGGCCGTTCGAGCCCGCCTCCGACCAGCCGCCCTGCTGCACGGGGATGGCGAGGATGCCCTGCTTCGCGAACCAGCTGAGCGCGTGGTGATCCCAGAGGGCCGCCGACCACGAGCTCCAGCCCGCGCCGGGGAAGGTGTAGGTGGCCGTGCGCCGCGGATTGGCCGGGATCGAAACGTCGAAGATCGAAAGCTGGAGCCCCAGCACCTCCCCCGTCACCGGGTCCACGTCGCGGCCGATGCCGAGCAACCGACCGTCGTCGAGCGGGTGCAGATAGGACGAGAATCCCGGAATCTTGAGCTCGCCGACGACCCGCGGCGCGGTCGGCCGCGAGAGATCGATCACGAACAGGGGATCGACCTGCCGGAACGTGCTCACGTACCCCCGGTCGCCGATGAACCGCACCGAGTGAATCCGCTCGCCCGGCGCCAGGCCCGTCACGCTGCCCACCGTGCGGAGATTGCCCCCCGCCGAAACCGCCAGCACGAAGACACCGCTCGACGCCGCGTCACCCCAACCTGAGGTCGTGGCCACACGCAGGAATCCGTCGGCCGTCTCGTCGAGGGCGAACTGGTTGATCGCCATGCCCGGCACGGACCCCAGCGCCACCAGCGGCAGGGCGTCGCCCCCGAGGTCGAACATGTAGATGTTCGTCGTCCAGGTCTGGTCGAGCACGTCCCACCAGTTGCCGTAGTTCGTGGCCCAGACGAAGAGGCTCGAGGCCGAGGCGTAGACCTGTCCGGTGACGCCCGCGACGGCCGTCGTCGAGTCGGGGCCCGGCACCGCGTCGGTCACGTCGAACGACACCACCGAGAGCAGGCTGTTGTCACGCGGCGTGACCGGCAGATAGGTGCGTCCCGGCACCACCAGCTCCCCGCCGCTCGATCCGGCGGCCACGGTCACGGTGTAGCCCGGGATCGCCGTGCGGTCCCAGGCCCGCTCGAGCCGTGCCCGGTAGGCGGCCGCATCCTCGTAGACGTAACGGGTGCCGTCGTTGGATCCCGGCGGCAGGATCGTGCCCACGGGCGGGTCCACGACGAACGGCACTTCCGGCGAATCCGTCGTGCCGACTCCGCTCGAGCCACTCGTTGCATCGCCGCCGGGCGTTGTCGTCGGCG
>JBJTJO010000262.1:0-3291 GCA_046095965.1 Planctomycetaceae bacterium | reverse complement strand
GCCAGCCGCCGGAACTCGGCCTCGGAGCAGGCCGTGGCGGCGACACGAACGGCCTCATGTCGGAGGTCGGCGTCAGGATCGGCGGTGAGCGTCAGGAGGAGCGGCGCGGCGTTGGCCCCGAGGCCCTCGAGCGCCCACAAGGCCCCCACGCGGGCGGCGGACGGCGCGGCCGCGTCGGCCGCCAACTTCTCGAGGACGGGCACGAGCTGCTTCGCCCCGCGGTCGACGATCTCCTGCCAGGCCAGGTCGGCGATCCGGGCGTTGGGGCCGCCAAGGTGCTTCGGCAGGGCGTCGGTGGACACCTTCGCGATGACGACGGGCTCCCGGATCGGCTGGGACTCGTGGCGGATCCGCCAGACCCGGCCACGGATGCGGTCGCGCTCGGGATGCGTGCGCGGCACCTCGTTGTGGGAGATGATCTTGTTGTACCAATCGACGACGTAGAGACAGCCGTCGGGGCCGAACTGGATCGCGACGGGCCGGAACGACTTGTCGCCGCTCACGAGCAGTTCCGGCCCCTTGCGATACGTGGAGCGCTCGCCATCCCGTGTGGCGACGATCGACTGGATCATGTTGGTGATCGGGTTGGCGACGTAGAACACCCGCTCGTCGGGATTCGCACCGGCCCCGGCGCCCCACGGCCCGGGCCAGCCGTCGGCATCGTCGGCCACGGCGAGGCCGCTCAGGCCGCTGCCCCCCATCTGCGGCGGTCCCAGCGGCGCGGGCATGAGCGGCTGGTAGGGGCGGAGGCGGTCGGCCGACCCCGTCGCCACGTGGACGCCTGGCTCGTAGGGAAAGATCGGATAGCCCATGTCGTTGGCCTCCTGGAGCCAGGTCTCGCCCGTTCTCGCGATCGTGAGTCCCCAGATGTTGTTGGGCCCGGCCGTGAGCGGCTCGAACGCGGAGCCGTCGGGCCGGAAGCGGCCCAGCTTGCAGGCGTCGAAGCGGACCTCCGTGCCGCCGTCGGCGAAGGCGGCACCGCCGGGACGCTTCACCTTCGAGGAATTGAAGAGCCCCTGAGCGAGCAGGATCCAGCCGCCGGGCACCCGCGTGAATTGGTGGGGAAAGAGGTGCGAGTCCTGGACGCCAAAACCCTCGAGCACGGTCTCGTGCGCGTCGGCCCGGCCGTCGCCAGTGGTGTCCTTGTAGAAGCGGATCTCCGTGCCGTATTGCACGAAGGCCCCGTCGCGCACGGGCAGCACGCCGAGCGGGATCGCGAGTCCCGTCGCGAAGACCCTGGGCTTCGATGGCTTCGCGGCCCACGGGTCGTCCACCACGATCACCTTGTCCCTGCCGCCCGACTCGAAGAGCCGCCGCGACACCTCCGGGCTCTCGTTGGCATCGACGGGGTATTCCAGCGCCGTCGTCGTCCACAGGCGGCCCCGGGCGTCGAACGCGAGCGCCACGAATTTGCCGTAGGGATTCGCGGGGTCGGTGCTCTCCTCGAGGACGAGCTCGGCGGTGAAGCCCGGCGCCAACGAAAAGTGCCCGACCTCGTCCGCGGCCGACAACGGCTCGGTGGGCGCGGGCCCGGCCGGCTTGGCCGCGCCGGCGGGCGTGGGGGGCAGCACCGTGATCGCGACATCCTTCACCTCGACGAGCGCCTTGCCGCCGCCGTGCACCTGGATGCCGATCCGGCCGCCGAGCGGGATCGCGGCGTCCTTCTCGACGTAGTCGAGCGCGGCGACGCCGTTGATCCAGGAGCGGATCGCCGGGCCTTCAGCGCGGATCCGGTAGTCGTTCCAGTCGCCCTCCTTGACCGCCGCGGCGAGAGCCTTTGCGTCCTGCGGTTCGCCGATCACCTTGTTTCGCCGCGACTCGTCGTAGAGCTTGCCCCACCAGCCGGGGCCGGCGTCCACCTGATAGCCCTTCATCTCGGAGTTGTTCGGCACCCGCTCGCTGCGGATCTGGATGCCGGAGTTGATGAAGCCCCCGCCGCCGCGGATGCGGATCCTGAGCGTCAGCTCGAAGTTCTCGAACGAGTCCTTCGTGGCCAGGAACGTGTTGTGGGGGACGTTTTCCTCGAGCGACCCGCCCACGATCATCCCGTCGGCGGCCCTCCACCACCGCTCCTCGCCGGCACGCACGTCCCAGCCGGCGAGCGACGTGCCGTCGAACAGCGGCCTCGGCTCGGCGCCGCGGGCGGTCGCGACCAGCGCCATGACAAGCAGTGGCAGACAAAATCGCATGGGAGCCTCCGGTTCAGGCGGGCATGTTGAAGTCGAACACGATGACGCGGGCCAGGCACGGCACCACGATCGCCTTCACGCGTTCGTGCTCGGGGTGGGGCAGGTAGGCGTCGCGGGCCGCGGGGCTCGAGAACGTCATGATGAAGCCGTGGGTGAAGCCGTCGTTGAGCCCCTCGTCGCTCGCGTAGGGGCCGTGTGCGAAATCGAGCAGGCCCGGGATCCTCCCCACCATGCCCGCCATCTCGCGGAAGCAGGTGGCGATCTGGGCCGCCGAGATCTCGGGCTTGAACTGGAAGACGCCGTAATGTTTCACCTGCGGCATGGGATATCTCCTCGTGACACGGAACGCATGGTGGCGAGCAACGCCTCCACGCAAGCTCGGGCGAACGCGGGATCGTTGATCTCGCAGTCGAGCAAGGTGCAAGGCACGTCGGGGCGGAGGCCGCTCGCGATCGCCTCGAAGAGCGCCGCGTCGGCGTGCGGATCGTGGAACGGGCCGCCCGGCGCGCTGACCACGCTGATCGCGCGGCGGGGGATGAGCACGTGCACCGGGCCTCGCGAGGCGTTGACCTTCGTCGCCACGAGCCTGCCCAGTGCCGCGCACTCCTCCGGCGTCGTCCGCATGAGCGTGACCTGCGGATTGTGGACGTAGAACGTGCGGCCGGCGAACGTCGCGGGCACCGTCTGCCGCTCGCCGAAATTCACCATGTCGAGACAGCCGGGGGCGACGACGGCGGGCACGCCGTGCGGCGAGGCCGCGTCGAGCCTTTCGGGGCCCGCCGAGAGCACGCCGCCGACGAGCTCGTCGGCGAGTTCCGTCGTGGTGACGTCGAGCACGCCCGCCACGAGGCCGCTGGCGACGAGCGCCTCCATCGCCCGCCCGCCGGTGCCCGTGGCGTGGAACACGAGCACCTCGTAGCCGGCCTGCTCCAGCAGCGGAATCGCCGCCTCGATGCACTTGGTCGTGTTGCCGAACATGCTGGCGACGACGAGCCGCTTGTCGTCGCCGACCGCGACGTCGGCCTCGACCATGCCGCAGATCGCCCCCGCCGCCCGGGCGAGGATCGTCCGCGAGATCCGGTTGAGGCCCTGCACGTCAACG
>JBJTJO010000261.1:0-12110 GCA_046095965.1 Planctomycetaceae bacterium | reverse complement strand
ACAAGGTACGCCGCCGCGCCGCCCAGTGCCAGCCCCGCCCCGCCGCAGGCCAGGGCCCCGATTCCGAGGACGGGCCGCACGTTGCCGCGGAGCCAGACCTCGTCGCGGCCGGCCACCGGCCTTTCGTCGGGCCGCGCGGCGGCGTACCTTGTCGCGGCCTCGATAACCTCGGAAGCATTCATCGTGCACGACACCCCGGACCGGCCCGCGACTCCGCCCCGCCGCGACCCCACGCTCGTCGGCATCGCGGTGGTGCTCGCCGGATACGTCGTCGCGGCGGTGGCCGGCTGGCCCCAACATGGTCGTGATTTGCTGGTGGCCGCACAAGCGGCCCACGGCGCGGCGCCGGCGACGGACCATGCCGCGGCCGCCGACCACGCCGCGGCCACGGCGCCCCCGCCACCGACGGTGCTGCCCTTCGCGCTGCTGCTCGCGGCGATCGCGATCCTGCCGCTCGTGCCGGCGGCATCCCATTGGTGGGAGCACAACTCGAGCAAACTCCTCGTGGCGGGCCTGCTCGGCCTCGTGACGCTCGGCTACTACGCCCTCGTCCACCGCGGCGGCGTCGATCTCCATTTCCCCGCCCACTCGGTCGTGCCCGCGGCCGCCGCGGGACCGTCGTGGTCCGCGGCCGGGGCCGTGCTCGCCAACGCGCTGCTCGCGGAATACGTCCCGTTCATCATGCTCCTGTTCGCCCTCTACGTGATCACGGGGGGCGTGCGGATCGAGGGCGACCTCGAGGCCACGCCCACCGTCAACACGGCCTTCCTCGGCCTGGGCGCGCTCATCGCGAGCTTCATCGGCACGACGGGGGCGGCCATGCTGCTCGTCCGGCCGGTGCTGGAGACGAACCGCGAGCGCAAACACGTCGCCCACACCCTCGTGTTCCTCATCTTCCTCGTCTGCAACTGCGGCGGCTGCCTCCTGCCGATCGGCGACCCGCCGCTGTTCCTGGGCTACCTCGAGGGCGTGCCCTTCCTGTGGACGATGTCGCTGTGGAAGCCGTGGCTCGTGACCAACGCCCTGCTGCTCGCGATCTACTGGGCCTGGGACACGTTCTGGGCCCACCCGCACGAGACCAAGGCCGACCTCCGGCGCGACCATCGGCTCGCCGGGCGGCTGCGGATCTCCGGGCTCTGGCCGAACGCCCTGCTCATGGCCGGCGTGATCGCGGCGGTGGCGCTGCTCGACCCGTCCAAGCCGCTGCCCGGCACCGCCTGGCACCCGTGGATCTTCCTCCGCGAGGCGGTGCTCCTCGCGCTCGTCGCCCTGTCGCTCGCCCTCGGCCCGGCGGACGTGCGCCGCCGCAACGGCTTCACCTACGGCGCGATCCTCGAGGTGGCCGCGCTGTTTCTCGGCATCTTCGTCTGCATGCAGCCCGCGCTCGCGCTGCTCGACGAGCACGGGGCGAGCCTGGGCCTCGATTCGGCCCGGGCCTTCTTCTGGGCCACCGGCTCGCTGTCGAGCGTGCTCGACAACGCCCCGACCTACCTCGTGTTCTTCAAAACGGCCCAGACCCTGCCGGCCGCGGGGCCCACGGTCGCGGGCGTGGACGCGGCCCGGCTGGCCGCCGTGAGCCTCGGGGCGGTATTCTTGGGTGCAATGACCTACATCGGGAACGGCCCGAACTTCATGGTCAAGGCGATCGCGGAGCAGGCCGGCGTGCGGATGCCGAGCTTCTTCGGCTACCTCGTGTACAGCTTCGGCGTCCTGCTGCCCGTCTTCGTGCTGGTCTCTCTCCTGTTCCTGTGAGCCGCCATCCATCCCGTCCGCCGCGCCGCGACGCCCGCGGCGGCGGCGCGGACTTCGAGATCGTCGCCGACGAGACGCGGCTCCGCGACCTCGTGGACCGGCTCGCGACCCAGCCCCACGTCGCCTTCGACACGGAGTTCGTCTCGGAGCACACGTACCGCAGCCAACTCTGTCTCGTGCAGGTGGCGGCGCCGGGCGTGCTGGCCGTGATCGACACGCTGGCGGTCCCCGACCTCGGACCCTTCTGGCGGCTGCTCGCCGAGCCGGGCCGCACCACCATCGTGCACGCCGGTCGCGAGGAGATGGGCTTCATCCTCCAGGGAATCCAGGACCGGCCGTCGAACCTCTTCGAGGTGCAGGTGGCGGCGGGACTCGTGGACCACGACTACCCGGCCGGCTACGCGGCCGTGGTCCGCCGCTTCCTCGGCCTGCCGACGAACAAGGGGGAGACGCGGACCGACTGGCGGAAGCGACCGCTCTCCGACGCGCAGCTCGCCTACGCGGTGGACGACGTCCGTCACCTCGAGGAACTGTGGCGGATGCTCGAGGCCCGGCTCGAGAAGCTCGGCCGCACGACCTGGATGGCCGAGGAGATGCGCTCCTGGCAGGACGAGGTCGAGGAGTCGTTCGTGCGCAAGCGCTGGCGCCGCGTGTCGGGCCTCGGCAACCTCTCGCGCCGGGAGATGGCGGTGGCCCGCGAGCTCTGGCACTGGCGCGACGCGGTGGCCGAACAGCGTGACATGCCGCCGCGGCGGGTGCTCCGCGACGACCTGCTCGTGGAGCTCGCCAAGCGGAAGGACGCCGACGAGCGGCAGATCTCCCTGATCCGCGGCATGCAGCGGTCCGACCTGCGGCACATCCTCAGGGGGCTCGCCGAGGCGATCGACCGCGGACTGTCGCTGCCGGAGAGCGAGTTGCCCGGGGGCGAACGGCATCGCCCGCCGCCGGCGCAGCTCAACGTGCTCGGCCAGTTCTGCGCCACGGCGATCGCGGGCGAGTGCCGGCGGAAGCATCTCGCGCCCGCGCTCGTGGGCACGGCCTCCGACATGCGTGACCTCCTGGCCCACCGGCTCGGCCACGGCGCCGACGAGCGGCCGCCGCTGCTGGCCACGGGCTGGCGCAAGGAGGTCGTGGGCGACCTCGTGGACGACCTGCTCTCGGGCCGCGCCGCGCTCCGCATCGGCGACGTCCGCGGCCACGACCCACTGGTCATCGACCGCTCGACGTGACGAGCGGAGCGGCTCGCGCATCGCGCGAATGCCCGGCACGTTGCCGGGCCTACCAACGCAAGCCCGCACCGGCCAGGATGGCGGTGCGGGCGTGAAGCGGAGGGCACGGGATTCGAACCCGCAACCCCTTTCGGGGCATCTGATTTCGAGTCAGACCGCTAGCCGTTCGCTTACCCTCCGGTACGAATGTACCTCGCGACTTTTCCCCGGCCAACCCACCCGGTCGAACCCGGCACCATCCGCTTCCCAAGGGGCCGGCCGGCCCCGCCGCCGGAAAAACCGGCCCTGGTGCGGAAGGAGGAAGGGTCGAATAATACGAAAGCCGGACATCGGTCTCGAAGTGAACCTTGTTCCGCGAGGATGATCTTCATGCTCTGCCGGTGCGCAACCCTCGGCTGCCTTGCGCTGTTCCTGACGCAGGGCCACGACGCCCCAGCTTTTCAGCAGGGCCGCCGGGGCCCCAGCGCGTCCCAGATCAAGGCGATGCAGAACCAGATGGCCTACATGCAGCTGGAGGTCGTCCGCTTCCAGGCGGAAACCGCCCAGAAGCAGGAGGAGCTTTACAAGTCGTTCGACCAGGACGGCGACGGCAAGCTCACGGGGGCGGAAAAGACCCGGTTCGACAAGCACGTGCGCGACATCCAGACCGGCAAGGCCCCGAACCCGTTCGCGATGATCCAGCCCGTGGGCAAGGGGCCGAAGCCGAGGTCGCCCACCGATGAACTGAAGAAACGCGGCTCCGCGTACCTGACCGCCTTCCACGCCAAGCAGCGGGAAATATTCAATACGTACGACGAGAACGGAAACGGCGAACTCGAGGGTGTCGAGAAGGCCAAGTACGACAAGTTCGTCCGCGACGTCGAGGCCGGACGGATTCCCAACCCGTTCGCGACGCTCGCGGCCCCCTCGGCCAGCAAGCCAGGCAAATAGCCGCCCGCGCTGCAACGCGGGTCCACATGCGCCGCCGGTAGCGAAAAGGCCCGGCGTGCCGAAGCCGCACGGCATGCGGGCGGTGCGGGGCGCAGGCCCGACGCTGGATGCCGCCGGCCCCGGCTGCCGAAACCTCTTCTGTCGCGACGCCGCCGGCCGGCTGGAAGGCATCGCGCAGGGAGTGAATCGACATGGGCAAGGAAACCTGGCGGCTGGTCACGCGGTCGGCGGACGGCGAGATCGTGATCCACGACTTCGACTCGCCTGAGGGGATCCTCAAGACCCACCTGCAGGTCGGGACCGACGACTGCAGCACCGACCTCGCGCTCCGCGGAGCCCCGGTGTTCCGGTCGCTCGTCGGCCCGATGCCCGAGGGCCGGGACGTCGTCCGCTACGAGACGCCCGATGTCTTCGAGGCGCTCACGAAGGAATGGGCCCTGCCGAAGCCGCCGCGCCGCCGCCGCCGCGACGCGGCCTCCAGCGGGGAAGGTCCGGCACGGGCGGCCACCGCGGATGGCTGACACGGTCTTCGGCCGGATCATCCGCCGCGAGATTCCGGCCCGGATCGAGCACGAGGACGACCTGTGCCTCGCGTTCCACGACGGCGCGCCGCAGGCGCCCGTCCACGTGCTCGTGATCCCCAAGCGGCCGATCGTGTCGTTGGCCGACGTGTCCGCGGACGATGAACCGCTCCTCGGTCACCTCGTCGCCGTGGCCACCCTCCTGGCGCGGAAACTCGGCCTCGCGCAGGGCTACCGCCTCGTGGTCAACTGCGGCCGCGACGGCGGCCAGTCGGTGGATCACCTCCACGTCCACCTGCTCGGCGGCCGGCAACTCGGCTGGCCCCCAGGGTGACACGCCTCCGTGGCGCACGCGTTCCAGCGTGCGCGTGGGCGTGCTCGATGCGGTCCGGATTCGCACACCTGGAGGTGTGCGCCACGGGAGGCGCTTCGTGGCGCACGCGTTCCAGCGTGCGCGTGGGCGTGCTCGATGCGGTCCGGATTCGCACACCTGGAGGTGTGCGCCACGGGAGGCGCTTCGTGGCGCACGCGTTCCAGCGTGCGCGTGGGCGTGCTCGATGCGATCCGGATTCGCACACCTGAAGGTGTGCGCCACGGATCACTGCCAGAGGCGCCACATGCGGTCGAGTACGCCCGTCCGCTGCACGGGCTTGGCGGGCGGTGACGCGGCCGTCGCCGGAGGCGGCGTCGGCGCCTCCGGCACCGGCACGTGCGCCTCGAGGAACCGGGGCCAGTAGCCGTCGAGCGCCACGAGGCTCGACCCCACGTCGCCGGCCTCGACCGCCGCCTCGAGCGCGCCGATCTGCCGCGACAGGCGCCCCCGCTCGGCCTCCGCGAACGCGAGGTCGAACACGCGCACGTCGTCGATCTCCACCGCGCCGGGCCCGAGCAGATCGAACCTGACCCGCAGCGATTCGAGGCCCGACTCGGGCAGGTCGTCCACCTGGAGCACGAACTGCTGCCAGTCGCGGGTCAGCGGTCGCCCGCCCGTGAGGCCGCCGACGGCGGCGAACCGGTAGTACTCGCGGTCGTCGCGCACCCCCTCGAGGGCCACGCGGAGCGGTGGCTGCGGATCGCCGTCGCGCACGCGGAGCCAGGCCGCCACGCTCGCCCGCCCCGAGGCCGGTGGTGGAAACGGGTTGCTCCGCAGCGTGGACAGGCCGTTGGATGACGAGAACGCGGCGGCCCGCCCCGTGCCGCCGTTGCCGGCGACGAGCGTCACCGTGCCGCGGCGCGGCTCGACGACCTCCCAGCCGGTGAGCGCGGCGCCCGCCGACCTGCCGTCCGCCGCGGCCCCGCCGAGCTCGAACCCCGGGCTGTCGAGCACGTCGAGCGGCGCGGGCTGCTCGAGCGTGTCGCGCCGCCGCGTGAGTCGGGACACCCGCGCCGCCACGTCGGCCGCCACCTGCGGGTCGTACTCCAGCCGTGCGGCGGTGACGGTGACGGGCGTCGCCACCCGCAGGGCCCGCATGCCCCAGGCATCGAGATCGACGGCCACCGTGCCGCTGCGGGCGTCGAGTCCGGCACCCGAGGCCACGTCCATCACGTCCGCCGGACCGCCCGCCAGCACGAGCACGGCCCGCACGGGCGTCCCGGCGCCGTTCACGACGTGCAGCCACGTCACGTCGTCGCCGCGCGTCGCGCGCACCACGAGAGGTGCCGGCAGGCCGGCGAGCGGCGCGAGCGCGGTCGCCGGCAGGGCCTCGAGCGCCGCGCGATCGACCGGCCGCGCCACCGGCACCGCGAGGGCCAGTCGCGCGTCGAACACGGCCTCGGCGTCGGCGGCGGTGAAGGCTTCGGCGAGCGCACGACCCGCGGCCACGCCGGTCGCCGGCGCGACGACGCGGCAGGGCCCGGCGGCCTGCGCGGAGCCGAACGGCCCGTGCGGCACCATCGACCGCACGTCGAGCGGCAGCGGCGCCTCGAGCACGAGGACGCCGCGCCGGGCCGCACCCGTGGCCGCCCGGGCGACGACGGCGTTGCCGGCGGCGCGCGTGGCGTCGGCGGCGAGCCCCCCGCCCCCGTGCACGTGCGGAGCCACGAAGACGACGCGGCGATGGGCCGCGCTGCGGACCGGGTCGAGCCCGGCCTCGCGCAGCACCGCGTCGGCCGCCGGCACCGGCAGGAGCGTCGGCCGCAGCCGGTCCGCGAGCGGCCCCTCGGCACACAGCGTGGTCGGCGTCACGTAGAGACTCCAGTTGTCGTCGTGCTCGGCGATCACGTCGGCCAGCCGCGCGTGGAAGCGCGCCACTTCCGCGGCCCGCCACTCGAGCCAGCGGTCGCGCAGCGGACCCTCCACGAGCGCGGCCCGCGCCGCGAACCGGTCGCCGCCGCCGGACGCCTCCTCGACGCCGGCCGCCGCGCGGAACCGTGCGAACGTGGCGTCGTCGAGCCCCCACGCCACGCCGGGCAGGTGGAGCCAGCCGTCGTGGGGCAGCACGAGCGCCAACCCGGCGACCGCCGCCTGCCCGCGGAGCCGCCCCGCCAGTTCGCGCACGACGTCCTCGACGGCCCGCTGCACCCGCGGGTCGAGCACGTTGTAGTGCGTGACCGCGAGCGGACCGATCCGCCGCGTCCGGCCGTCGCGACCGACGCACGTGATGCCCGCGGCCGCCCCACCGTCGCGGGCGAGTTGCGTCTCGAGCGCGGCCAGTGGCGCGTCGAACGCGAACGCCGGCACGAGCCGCAGCCCCTCGCGTTCGTAGATGCGACACGCCGCGGCGAGCAGGTCCGGCACGACCGGCCCGTCGTCCGCGCCGCTCCAGCGCGGGGCCTCGCGCGTGCACCGCGACGGCCAGAGTGCGGCTCCCTCCGCGTGCACCACGATCATCGCGCCGGCCGCGCCCTGCGCCGCCAACGCCTCGGCCGACCGCGCCACCGCGGCGACGCGGGTCGCATGGTCGCCAGGCCCGCCGAAGTCGCCGAACGTGGGATCCGTGAGAAAGGCGTGCACCTGCCGACCGGTGGCGACGGCCGCGGGGGAGAGCCGGGCAGGTCCGGCGAGGATCCGCACGTGACCGAGGAGTGCGGACGCCGCCCGCGACCGGTTCGACAGCAGGACGACGGGATGCCGCGTGGCGGGCCAGAACACGAAGCGGTGCATGCCCGGCTGATCGAGGTCGGCCCCATCCGCCCGGCGCACCTCGAAGCCCCCCGAGTGCCGCGCCTCGACGCGGCTCCCGGACGGGTCGAGTTCGAGCACGGTCGCGCCGACCACCGCGTCCTGGTCGCGCGGGTACTCGATCTCCACCACGTGGGGCACGCCCGGTTGCGCGCCCGCGATCACGATTCCTTCCCACGCCGGCGCGTCGTCGCCCTCCGCCGGGGGCAGTTGGAGCATCGGCCCGAGCGGATGGGGCTCGACCCGCGAGTGGCCGGCCGCGAGCAGGCCGCTCAGTCGCGGCACCATCGCCGTCAGGGTCGGCAACGGGACCTGCGGCAGCGGCACGTGGGGCACCGGCACCTGCGGCAGCGGCACCGCCGGCAGCCGCGGCAGCGACGGCCGCGTGAGGCTCGGCAACGGCACCTGCGGCAGTGGCACGCGGGGCAGCCCCACGCCGGGCAGCCGCCGCAGCCGCTCGTGGAGCCGGGGGCTGCCCGGGTCGAGTTCGTAGATCACCCGCCACTGCGTCGCATCGACCACCGGCCGCTCGGCCGACACGGTGACCAGGTCGATCCCGCGGGCCGCCACCGTCCGTGTCCGGCCGAGGCCGCCCCCCTCGACGGCCTCCAGTTCGACTCGCCACGCGCCCTCGCGCGGCGGCAGGACCAGGTCGAACACCACCGGGTCGAACCGCGTCGGCCGGCGGATACCGGCCGTGACGGGCTCCGCGTCGAGCGGCGCCGGTTGCGGCACGAGCGCGGCCGTTTGCGCGACGACCTCGGCGCCGTCGGCGCCCGACTTCAGCCGCAGCCGCAATTCGGCCGGGCTCGTGCCGTCGGCCCGCACCGGAAGCAGCGGAGCGACCGTGATTCTCACCCGCTCGCCGGGACGGCAGGCAGTCCCGCCGTCGCGGCCATGCTCGGTGTCGATCGTCGCCCGGAGTTGCTCGCCCGGCGCGGGACGGACGGCGAGCCGGTTGCCGTCGGCATCGAGTGGCTGCACCGTCTCCTGGACGAGCAGGTCGGCCACGGCCACGTCGATCCGCGACGTCGCCTCGGCGCCGGCGGGGCCGATCGCGGCGACGATCCTCCAGCCGTGCACATCGGGCGCGACGAACTCGACCCCGTCGGCTGCGACCGGCCGCGGCTGGTGGACGACGATCCTGTCACCGTCGGCGTGCACCATGGCGGCCGCATCCGGCTCGGTGCACAGCGTCCGCCACTCCGGCTCCCCGCGGGCCGGCGCGGCGCTGTTCACGAGTGCGACGGTGCCCGACCAGGCCCGCGGCTGCCCCCCGCCCCACTGCACCCGCACCGTGACGGGCCGCGGCGCGCCGACCGTCACGGGCACGGCGGACACCGGGAAGACGGGCGCCTGCGCCGATGCCGGCGCGGCCGCGAGCAGCGCGCAGGCCACGGCGACGACGGACGGACGCGGACGGGTCGGGGGTACCACGGGTGGCGTCCGGGATGCTGGCAGGGGACGGACCGCCCCACGAACCACAGCCACTCGGCGCCGGATCGAGGGGCCCGCGCGGCGCGGATCGGCGGCGCGCGGGGGGCGGATCGTAGCGGGCTTCCGTCCCCCGGGCAAAGCAGGTTTGACCCGTAAAAACGGCTCAGCCGAGCCCCCCGACGGCCACGGCCGACAGCGGCGCCCGCCACGCGGCCGCGGTGTCGCCGGCGGCCGCCGTCGCGGCGAGACCGCCGAGTTCCTCGGCCACCTCGGGGCAGCGGTCGGCCACGTCACAGAGTTCGAAGTAGTCGTCGGGCTTCGCGTGGAGCGCGACCCGTCGGGCGCCGGCCACGCAGTGCCACCCAGGCGTGACGACCGCGGCACCACCCCGCGTCACCGCGACCACCCGATCGCGGTGCGGACTCGTCCACGATTCGAGCAGCCCCGCCAGGCTCGCGCCACGCCACGGCGACCCCGGCTCGGGTGGCGCGACCCTGCCGCCGAGTGCCTCGACGAGCGTCGTCCCGAGATCGGCGGGCAGCACGAGCCCCCCGTGCCGCTGGCCCGCCATCCGGCCGGCGGCATCGGCCAGCAGCGCCGGCAGGTGCACGATCTCGCCGAATGGCGCCACGCCGCCCGGACCGACGTGGCCGTGGAGCCCGAGCGCGAGGCCGCGCAGGCCCGCCACGAGCACGGACCATCCGGACGCGAGCGCCGCGTCGATCACGGCCCCGAGGCAGCGGTCGAGGAGCGTCAGTTGGCCGGCGAACGCCTGGCGCACGCCGACCAGGAGATCGGGGTCGGTGCCCGCGGCCACCTCGAAGTCGGGCACCTCCGCGCCCGGCGGCGGCGGCGGATCCTCGGGAGCCACGTACGCCTCGCGGAACCCAGGCGGCGCGTCCCAGCGGGTGCCGAGGCTCGTCGCGTGGACGATCACGAGCCGGTGGTCGCCCGCCGCGACGGCGGCGCGCGCGGCGGCGCCCAACCGGGCGAGGCACGTGGCCTCGACCTCGTGTCCGGCCGTCGTCCGAGCCGGGTCGAAAACCCGCGTGATGTCGGCCCCCGCCACCGCCGCCGCCGTGTCGTCCGTGACGAGCGCCGTCCGCCAGCCGCGCGCGGCGGCCGCGGCCACGAGCGGCGCAGGCTCCCCCGCGCCGCCGAGCAGGTCGGCGAGCGTGGCGACCGGGTCGTCGGTCTCCGCGATCACGCGGTCGAACACGATGCCCCGCGCCGCGAGCGCCGTGAGCCGCGGCATCGACACCCACGTCGCCCCGTAGGCGGGCAGGATCCAGGCCGGCAGCCGGTCGATCGCGACGACGAGCATGCCGGCGGCGGCGACTGGATCGACGAGGCGGGAGGGATCACCCGTCATTTCGGACCGACGCCCTGGTCGCGGCCCTGGATGAGCTTCGTGAGCAGCGGCGTGAGCGCGGCCACGACGAGCCCCATGCCCACCGACGTGACCACGAACAGGAAGAAGAAGTCGGCCTGTCCACCGAACTTCCAGGGCAGCGCGATCTCGCCCCGCTCAACGGCCTCGACCTTGGCCGCGATCAGACCTCCGGCGAGGTTCGCGATGAAGCTGGAGATGAACCATACGCCCATGAGCAGCGACACGAACCGGGTCGGGGCGACCTTCGTGACGTACGAGAGCCCCGTCGGCGACACGCACAACTCGCCCACGGTGTGCCAGAGGTAGGTGAGCAGGATGAGGAGCATCGACGCCTTGGCCCCGTCGCGGGCCGCGAGGCCTGCCCACACCATGAACACGTAACCCAGGCCGAGGAACAGCAGGCCCAGGGCGATCTTCAGGGGCTGGCTGGGGTCGAGGTGCCGCCGGCCCAGCCACGTCCAGAGGCCCGCGAACGCCGGTGCGAGCAGGAAAATCAGCCCAGCGTTCACCGACTGGAACCAGGTGGCCGGCACCTCCCAATCCTCACCATTCAGGCCGAACAGCCGCCGGTCGGTATTGCGTTCAGTGAACACGTTGATCGACGAGCCGGCCTGCTCGAATGCCACCCAGAAGAAGACGTTGAAGGCCATGAACAGGAATATCGACGCGGTGGGCCCGCGGTCCTCGGGCCGCTGGATGGCGACGAACCAGCCGGCGAGCCCCACGACGACCAGGGTGATCACCGTCATCACGGCCGGCGTGAGCGCGGCGCTCACCGCCCCCAGGCTGCCGACGTGGTAGGCGGCGCCGAACAGTGCGGAGAGCACGAGGCTCGCGAGCAGGAACAGCCACGCCGAGCCGCCGGTTCGGCCGGGCGGCGGCAGGCCGATCCCGGCCAGGTACCGCGGCCGCAGGAGCGCGTAGAGCACGAGCCCGCCCACCATGCCCACGGCCGCCGAGCCGAAGCCCCAGTGCCAGCCCACCTTCTCGCCGAGCGTCCCGCAGATGAAGGCGCAGAGGAACGCCCCGAGGTTGATCCCCATGTAGAAGATCGTGAACGCCGCGTCGCGCCGCTCGTCGCCCTGGGGGTAGAGCTGGCCGACCATCACCGACACGCTCGGCTTGAAGTGGCCCGTGCCCAGCACGATGAGCGCGAGGCCCGCGATGAACACCGACATACCGAGCGCGTTCTCCGCGAGCGCACCCCAGCCCGACACTGCCAGCACCACGTGGCCGATCGTGATCAGCACGCTGCCCACCAGCATCGAGCGGTGGGTGCCGATGAGCTTGTCGGCGATGATCCCGCCGAGGATCGGAAACAGGTAGGCGAGGCCCGTGTACCAGCCGTAAAGCGTGCTCGCGTCGGCCCGCGACCAGCCGCGGCCGGGATTGAACCCGGTGGCGTCGCCGGTGGTGGCGGCGATGAGGTACAGCACGAGCAGCCCGCGCATGCCGTAGTAACTGAATCGCTCCCACATCTCCACGGCGAACAGCAGGAACAGCCCCGGCGGGTGGCCGAGGATCGTGCCGGCGGCGGCGGGCGCCGGTGGGCTGCGGTCCATGATGACGGGCTCCTCGGCGGCCGCTGGGCAATCGACCGGTCGCACAGGATACCCAAGGCGGCCCCGTTGGGCGCGACGCACCCCGCTGGTATCTTGCGCGAGGTCGCCATCGCCCCCGGAGTTCCCCCCCCAAGCCCCCCCCCCCCCCACCCCCCCCTGACCCCC
>JBJTJO010000260.1:0-6101 GCA_046095965.1 Planctomycetaceae bacterium | reverse complement strand
GATCGGTGACGATCTCGCCGGCCGTCCGTAGGTCAACCGGCCATGAAAAGGGCCGGGCCTCCCCGAAGGAAGGCCCGGCCTGGTTTTCAGCATCGGACGGCTCGTGAGAGCGCGTGCCGAATCCGATCAGGTGCCAGCCGGGGCAACCGGAGCAGCCGGGGCCGGAGCCGGGGTGGCCGACTCGGTCGGCACGCCCTCGGAGATCACAGCGCCGCCCGAGCAGGCGCCGCCGACACAGCCGCTCGTGCAGCCGCTCGTGCAGCCGCCGCAGCAGCTCGTGCCGCAGCAGCTCGTGCCGCAGCCGAGGCCGCAGTGGCGACGATGGCACCGCCGGTGGCAGGCGTGGCCGCAACCACAACTGGGCTCGCAGCACGACGGAGCGGCACAGCAGGGATCACAGCACGACGGGGCCGCACAGCACGGCTCGCAGCACGAGGAGTGCCGACGCCACCGGCCGGCAGCCGACGCCGAATCGGCCGACAGGAGACCGACGACGACGAACGCGAAGAACATCGCAACGATCGTGGGGAAACGCTTCATGAGAACCTCCGAAGGGACTGAACGCCGATGGCGTCCGATGAGCCGTCACACACTGCAAACCGATCCGGGACGGCCACCGGACCGCAGCACACCAAAGTTTGAATCAACCGGCCTCCGCGGATGGGCCCGGCCCATCAGCCTCGGCTCCCGGCACACTGTAGCGATTGCCGGGAAAATACGGGGAGGGGAAAATCTGCGGATTTCCGGTCGCCAAAACTGAACACGGGGCAGATTTGTCGTCAATATCGGCAAGATGGGATATCTGCGGGCATTTGAGGGCGATTTTCAGCCAGTCAGGAAGGCGTCTCAGGCTTACTTCCTGGCTCCCGCTGGCTGCGGCCCATTGCCTTGGGCGGTCCGTGAACCGGGTGCGTGGGGCTCCCCGGCCTTGCGGGCCCGCTTCTCGAGTTCAGCCGCGAGCATCTGTTGCTTCGCGACGATGTCCTCCGGATCCTCGAAGTTGAGCAGCAGCGGCGGCATGTCGTCGAAGACGCGGATCGCCATCCCGACGACCCGCCAGCCCTCGGGATCCAGCCGCACCACCCAGATCACGCTCTCGCTGGATTTCGTGCCATCCGGCGCGACATCGGTCCACGTCGTGGCCACGTGGGCCACGTCTCCCGAATCACCGATCAACTCGCACTCGCGCACGGCGTAGGTGGCGGTGTCGGCCACCGGGGGGGCCACCGACATGCCCATTTCCTCGGTTTTCGCCTTGGCGACCTTGGACAGCAGGGCACGGGCCGCCGGATCGTCACCGCGCTTCACCGCGTCGAGGAACGACACGACGGCCGCCTTGGCCGGGCCCGTCTTGGCGGGATCGGAGGCAGCAGCCTTCAGGGGCGCGGGAGCCTTGGTCGGTTCCTTGCCATGGCCAAGCGCGACGGACCATGCCAGACACATGCCGACCGCAAGCCATGATCCGATCTGCCGACCCGCCCGGCGATTCACGTGCGTCTGGTAGCATCTCATGGGAACGATCCTCCTTGCCGGCGGACGATTCGCTCGTTCCACCGGTCGCCGAGGAGGGTGACGCCGCGGCCGGGCCGGGGTCAAGACGAATTGTGTCGCCGAGGATCGCCGTGAAATCGCCTCCTGCGTGCGGGAAATCCCGGCAGGCTGTCCGAATCTGCCCCTGCGCCACGGTCGTGGCGTCCTGCGTGCTCGCGCTGGCGGCCACCGACGTGGCCGGCCAGCCGAACCGAGGCAAGCCGGCCGGCACCCGGCGTTCGGCTCCTCCGGCCGGCACGTGGGACGGCGTGACGGCCGGCACGTTCCTGCCCGACGCGTTTTCCACGCTCGAGGGCCAGCGGCCGGTGTTCACCCCGGGTGGCCGCACCCTGAACCCGGGCTCACCGAACACGGTCGTCACGGGATCGCCCGGGGGCGGTGCGACCGGCGCCTTCAAGTGGTCGAGCCTGGCTTCCGAGGACACGCTCGTCGACGAGATCAAGGACCTGAAGGCGGCCATCGCGACGGCCTGCGGGAAACCGACCGACTTCAAGGGGGGCGGCTTCGAGGAGGCGCGAGTCGCCTTCAGTGCGCTGGCGGTGGCGTTCGGCGTGATCGCCGCCTACGACGGGGACGTCCGCTGGAAGAAGGACGCGGCGACGGCCCGCGACCTGTTCGCCCGCGCCGGATTCAATTGCAAGGTCGGCACCGAACAGTCGTTCAACGAGTCGAAGGCCCGGCTCGAGGACCTCGAGTCGCTGCTCGACGGGAACTCGCCGAAGGGCAAGCCCGACCGTGATGACGACTTCCGCTGGAGCCAGGTGGCCGGGCGGCCGGCGCTAATGAACCGCCTCGAGCAGGCGCAGGACGCTATGCGGCCGGCCATCGCGTCGAAGGCCGACTTCGGCGGCCGCATGGGGGACCTCCTGCACGCGGTCGAGGTCGTCGCGGTCATCGGCGAGGTGATCCGGCAGCCCGATTTCGAATATCACGACGACGATACCTACCGCGGGTACGCCGCCGCGATGCGCGACGCCGCCGCCGAGGCCCGTGCGGCCTGCGAGAAGAAGGACTACGAGGCCGCCCGCGCCGCGGTGGGCAAAATCGAGAAGGCCTGCGACGCCTGCCACGGCGACTACCGCAGCTGACTCTCCGCAAAGCACGGGCCTCGTGGCCGTTTTCGGCATCGTGGTGGCCCAACGAGGTGGCGAACCACACTCGCCAGCGTGCCACTCCGCGGCTCCGGCCGGGCCTGCTTGGGTCGGTGACGCCCGCGCCCGCGAATCAGCCCCGCAGCGGTTCGAGGCCGATGAGCTCGGCCAGCCCGGCCTCGGCCATCTCGCGGCCGGACACGTAGCGGTGGGTGGCGATCCACGTGTTGATGAGATCGGCCTGCCGACCGAAGAGCTGGGCCAGCAGCAGGTCCATGTCGCGCTCCAGGTCCGCGAAGTGGCGCGACCACTCCGCGGCCTCCCGCATCCCGATGTGCTCCTCGCTCTGCCACTTCATCGGGTGGAAGAGGAACACGCTGTAGGGTGTGACGAGGCGGCGGCGGCAGGCGGCGAACGGCCATAGCGCCGCCGACGAGCACTCCCCGGTCACCACGGCCGTGGCCACGATGCCCCGGATCCGCATCAGCGTCACCAGCGACATCGCACAGTACGGGCTGCCGCCGGGCGAATCGAAGTAGATCGTGCAGGCACCGCCCGGCTCGACGCCGAGCAGGCGATCGGTGAGGTCGGCCTCGTTGTCGGTCAAGTCGCCGACGACCGCGATCTCGGGAGGCCCACGATCCTCCTCGGATTCCTGCTCGGGCGGGGGCGTCTCTCGGCGTGGCATGGGCGACGGTTCCTCGGTCTGGGCCTGGCGGGCACCCGCGACGGGACTGCCTCTCGAGCCGGGCCGCAGCGTAAGATGCCCGATACCGCCGGGCAAGTCGCCACCGCCGCCACGGGCGAAAGCGGCATGCGGAAGACGACTCGGCAGCGCCACCGCAGGTATCCGCATGGGCATCGTCGCGGTCTGCCCCAACGGCCACCGCATCAAGGTCAAGGAGGAACTCGCCGGACGGAAGGGCATCTGCCCCTCCTGCTCCGCCCGCTTCCGGATCCCCCGGAAGGCTGACGCACCGGCGACGTTCCCGGGGGCCGGCGACCTCGAACGTCCACCGACGGCCCGCATCGTGTCGCTCGACCCGAGCGAGGCGGCGGCCCTGCCGCAGGCGTTCCTGCTCGAGGACGCCGACACAGCGGACGCCTTCGAGTCCTCCGTGGAATCGACCGACGCCGGGCCCGACTTCGCGCCGGTGGACGTGCGGGCGGATCTCGACGAACCACGCGGCGACGGTCCCTCCGCCGGATCGGCGTGGCAGCGGGACGGAGCGGCGTTCGCCGACGCGCAGGGGCCCGTCCACGCGGCGCTCGAGGATCAGCCCGGCCTTGCGTGGTGCGTCGCAATCCGTGGCGGCGCCCCGTCGGCTCCGCTCGACGCGGCCGCGATGCGGACGTGGCTGGCGTCCGGTGCGGCCTCGGCAGACCACGTCGTCTGGCGGCAGGACTGGCCGGAATGGCGCCCGCTCGAGGAGGTGTTTCCCGACGCCCTGCCACCGCCCCCCCCCGGCTGGCCGTGAGCGGGGAACCGCGATGCGCGGTGTGTTACATTCGGGCACCATCATCCGATTCACGTTCCGTCGCGCAGGAGCACCACGCATGTCGGCCCGTCACCAGCCATCGTCCGTTCTCGTCGTCGCCCTCGTCGGGGTCGCGATCGCGGGCGCCCCGCGCGGCCCGGCCGTCGCCGCGGCGGACCGCGTGTTCACGATCGCCGACGGCGCCTTCTCGCTCGAGGCCCCGGCGGGCTGGGAGCGGGTGCAGCCCAAGAGCAACATGGTCGAGACCGAGTTCGCCATCCCGGCGGCCAAGGGGGCCGCGGCGGGCCGCATGACCGTGATGGGTGCCGGCGGCACGATCGAAGCCAACATCGAGCGCTGGTACGGTCAGTTCAGCCAGCCCGACGGCGCGGCCACCAAGGACAAGGCGGCCACCAAGAAACTCAAGTTGGCCGGCTGCGACGTGACCGTGGTGGACATCCCGGGCACGTTCAAGGACATGCCCGGCGGACCGTTCGCCGGGGGCAAGGCGGTCGAGCGACCCGAGTGGCGGATGCTTGCGGCGATCGTCGAGACGCCCGGCCGTGGCAACTACTTCCTGAAGTTCACGGGCCCCGCGGCCACGGTGGCCGGCGAGTCCGACGGGTTCCGCAGGATGGTGGAGGGCCTCGTGGCGGCCGGCAAGTGAGCCGCCGCCGCTCCCGCCCATGAGAGTCCAGTCGTTCCTCGAGCACCACGGCATCGCGGGCAACCCGTTCGCCGAGGAGGACGCCCAGAACGATACGGTCTTCAAGCGGACCTGCCTCGAGACGACGTTCCACCCAGCCTGGGACAAGATCTTCGGCGACCCGGCCGATCCGAGCACGTCGATCGTGTTCGGCGAGAAGGGCTCGGGCAAGACGGCGCTCAAACTGCAGATGGTGCGGCAGTTCGAGCGGCACGACGCGGCCCGGCCCGACGCGCGGACGTTCGTCGTGCTCTACGACGACTTCAACCCCTTCCTCGACCGGTTCACCAGCCGCGTCGGCCCCGGCCGCGCGGTGGACAAGGTGCTCGCGCAGTGGAAGCTCTGGGACCACATGGACGCGATCCTCGCGCTGGCGGTCACGCAACTCGTGTCGCGGCTCGTGGCTCCCGGTGCGAGGGCGCCGCGGCTGACGCGGCCACAGGCCCGCGACCTCGCGCTGCTCGCGGCCTGCTACGACCAGTCCACGGCCGAGCCGTTCCCCGTCCGCATGCGGCGCCTGCGGGCCCGCACCGGCTACCGCGGCTGGCTGGCGGCGTGGCCGTGGTTGCTGGGGCTCGTGGCCACCGCGGCGCTCGGCGGCGCGCTCGGCGCCGGAGCCCTGGGCACTGGCGGCATGACGCTCGACTGGACGGCCCGCTGGTGGCCGTGGCTGCTGGTCGGCGGCGTCTGGCTGCCGGCCCTGTGGCGGCGCGGACGGGCCACGTGGCGGGCGTGGCGCATCGTCCGCAGCATGCGCACCGGCACCCGCGGCGTGGGGCAGCTCGCCCGCGCGCTCGCCCGGTTCCCCGAGGCGGACCTCGCCGGCCAACCGCTGCCGGCCCTGGCCCGCAGCGACGATCGCTACGAGCTGATCGGCAAGCTCCAGGGCGTGCTCGCCGCCTGCGGCTGCACCGGGCTCGTCGTCATCGTGGACCGCCTCGACGAGCCGCACCTCATCGACGGCTCGGCCGAGCGGATGCGGCAGGTGATCTGGCCGCTGCTCGACAACAAGTTCCTCAAGTCGCCCGGCCTCGGGTTCAAGCTCCTGCTCCCGGCCGAACTCTACCGGTTCGTGGAGCGTGAGGACGAGCGCTTCAACCAGCGGGCCCGGCTCGACAAGCAGAACCTCGTGCCGTCGCTCGAATGGTCGGGCGAGACGCTCTACGACATCGCCTCGACCCGCGTGCGGGCGGCCAGCGTGGGCGACCCGCCGGCCACGCTCGCCCAGCTCTTCGACGACTCGGTGGACCAGCGGCGGCTCGTCGAGGGCCTGCG
>JBJTJO010000259.1:0-34489 GCA_046095965.1 Planctomycetaceae bacterium | reverse complement strand
CAGTATAACCACGTCCCGCCCGCCCGTTTCCGGCGCGGCTCCCGCGGAAGCCGCGCCGGGAATCCCGACGTGCTCGACGCGCTCACCCCCCTCGCCCCGCGCACCGCCGCCGAGGGGCCCTGGCGGTCCGGCGCCTTCGCGGCGCTCGCGCGGCACGATGTGCTCGCCGGCTTCGTGCCCGCCGACGCGGGCGGCCGCGGCGCGACGGAGCCGGACCTCGTGGCCGGGCTCGCGGCGATCGCCGAGCGTTGCCTGACGACGGCGCTCGCGCTCTCGCAGTGGGCCGCCGCCGTGCGGATCATCGCGGCCGGCCCGGCCGCCACGCGACGCCGGCTGCCCGCCCTGGCCCGCGGAGACGAACTGACGACCGTCGGCATCTCGCAGCTGACGACGAGCCGCCAGCACGCCGCGACGCCCGCGCTCACGGCGACGCCGGATGGCACCACGTGGCGGCTCGACGGCCTCTGCCCGTGGGTTACGGGCGCCGATTCCGTGGACACGATCGTCTCCGGCGCGGCGACGCCCGACGGCGGCCGGCTGTTCTGCGTCGTGCCGACCGCCGCCGCGGGCCTCGCCATCGACCCGCCGCTCGCGATGCTCGCGCTCGACGGCAGCCGGACGTCCGCGGTCCGCTTCCATGGCGTGCGTGCCGCCGAGGCGTTTCCCGCCGGGCCCGACGGCCCGCGCACCGGCGGCCTCGCCACGACGGCCCTCGCGGTCGGGGCGACCCGGGCGGCGCTGGCGCTCGTGCACGCCGAAGCGGCCGCGCGCCCGGCGCTCGCGCCGATCGCGGCCGGACTCGGCGCCGAGGCGGAAGGCCTCGCCGCGCGGCTCGAGGCCGCGGCGGCGCGCGGCATCGACCCGGCCGACCGCGACCGGCTCCGGGCCGACGCCAACGGCCTCGTCGTCCGCGCGGCGCAGGCGGCGCTCACGGCCGCGAAGGGGGCGGGCTTCGTGCGCGGCCACCCCGCCGAGCGGCTGGCCCGCGAGTCGCTCTTCTTCCTCGTGTGGAGTTGCCCGCAGTCCGTCACCGGCGCGGTGCTGTGTGAGTTGGCCGGCCTGGAGTGAGCCATCTGGCTCCCACGGACCGGGTGGCATCCGCGCGGCGCGTACCACGCGACCACCATCACATCCGCGCAGCGTTGTAGGTGCGGACTGGCAGTCTGCACACGGTGGCAGGCCGAACGGCAGCGCGGAGGCCAGGACGGGTGGCACACCGAATCGGCCCCCGCGCTCGTGTCCGCTCCGGGCCCGGCTCAATCGGCGGGCGCCTTCCGGCAGCGATGCAGCGTCATCAGCGCGTAGCCGGTGCCGTAGTGCTGGTGGTAGTCATAGAGCGGGTAGTCCCACCACGAGCCGTCGGCGTCCTGGACGGCGAGGAGGATCCGGGCCAGCGCGTCCTGGTGGCGGGGGCGGGCGGCCGCAGGCAGCTCGTCGATCACGCGGGCCGCGTAGTAGTGGCCGAAGTAATAGAAGTAGCCCGCCACCTGGGCGAACGACTCGTGTGGGATCGGCCGCTTGCGGCCCATCTCCAGCCAGCCGTTGCGGTCCACGAGCCGGTCGAGCCACTCCTCCAGCACGCCGTCCGTGACCGTTTCGTCGCCCCACAGCCGCAGCGCGAGGTTGCAGGCCTGGCTGCGGCCCAGGCTTCCCGCGGGCCGGTTGATCTCGCGGCGCGGCTGCCACTTGAGATAGCTGCCGTAGAGGTAGCTGAAGTCAGGCAGTTTCTGGAGATCCGTGGCCTCCAACGCCCGCCGCACGAGCTTCTCTGGCGGCGCGACGCCGATCCGCTTCGCGTCGTGGAAGGCCACGAGCACCGCCGCGTTCACGAAGCTCTGCGACGACGAGTTGGGCCGCTGCGTCCCCGCGCCGAAGTCGTAGTAGCCCCAGCCCCCCTCGACGCTCTCGTAGCGGCCGAGGAGCTCGTACTGTCCGCGGATCAGCTCCTCGAGCCGTGTGCGGCGGGCGGCATCGTCGGGCCGCGTGCCGTGCAGGGCGACGAGCGTCTGGATGCCGTAGGCGTGCGCCCAGACGTTGTAAATGAGCACCGGATCATGGCGGCGGACCCTGGGCAACTCCGTGACGAGCCAGGCCTCGCCCGTGTCGATCGCGCGGGCCACCGCCGGCGAGCCGTCATCCTCCTCCACGAGCGCCTGCACGGCGAGGGCCGTCGTCGCTGCGCGGAACCCGTGGTGGGAGCCGATACCGGCGGTGATGTTGAGGTCCTTCGTCCGCCGGGGCGTGCCGAACGAGCCGTCGGCGTTCTGGTCGCCGACGAGGAAGGCCACGCCGCGGGCGATCGCCGCGTCGAGGTCGGCGGCCGCGACGGGCCCGACTTGGCGCCGGGCGGTCGCAGGCTCGTCGGCACACGCGGCGCCGGCCGCGAGCGCGGCTGCGGTCAGCCATGCGAGAAAAAGGTGGCAGCCACCTTTTTCGTCGGGAGCCTGCGGATCGAATGCCGGCCACCTCACGGCTTCGCGGTCCGCACGCGGTCACCCGCGGCGAGACCCTCCAGGATCTCGATCCGGCCGCCCGAGGTCAGGCCCGCCTTCACGGCCCGCTTCTCGGCCGGCGCCTCGCCACGATCCACGTGCACGACCCGCGTGCCGTCGGCCCCGCGACTCACGGCCCCCTCCGGCACGGTGATCGCGTCGGGCCGCGATCGCACCACGAACCGCGCCGTGCCCGTCATGCCGGGCACGATCGTCGTCTCGCCGGCCGGCGCGGTCACCAGGAACACGGCGTCGTACCTGGCGTCCCGCGGCACCGGCGCGAACCCGGGCTCGAGCGCGACGGCGACCTGCGCGTCGGGATAGCCGGTCGGCGTCACGCGCCCCGCGAGCCCGGGTCCGACGAGGTGCAGGTCCTTCTCCTCCACCTTGGCCCGGAATCGGACGGGCCCGACGCCCACGACGGTGAATGCCAACTCGCCGAGCGGCACGGACTGGCCGACGATCGCCTTGGCCGCGACCGCGTCGGTCGTCCAGGCACCCTGGTGCAGCCTCCCGTAGTAGACGATGCCCGCACGCGGGGCCTTCACGACGGCGAGCCCGCGGTCATGCCTGAGCTCCTCGAGCTTCCGCAGCGACTGCTTCCGCTCGTGCTCCTGCTTGGCCACGCCGAGCCGCTTCTGTTCGAGCTGCAGCGGCAGGGTGGCCCGCGCCTTCTCGAGCGCGAGCGCGGCCTTCCGCGCGTCGCGCTCGAGCTCGACCGCCAGCCGTGGGAGGCCGAGCGTCAGCGTCTCCTCCGACTGCACCTTCGTACCGCGCAGGTTCTGCTCCGCGTAGGCAACCGCGTACCGCTGCCGCTCGAGGATCATCTCCTCGGTCTCCTCGGTGAGATCCTTGTCCTTGTACATCTTCTCGAGTTGCGCGAGCTCCTCCTTGCTGGACCGCAGGAAGAACTCGGCCCCCTTGACGCCGAACCGTGCCGCCTCCTCCGCGATCTCCCGGCCCACGGCGGAGAACCGCGCGCGGTCCTCCGTCGCGATGCGATCCTGCCGCTCCGCATCGGCGAGCTCCAGCGGCGCGAGCGCCTCGGCGGCTGCGAGTTCGCGCCGCGCCAGGTCGAGGGCCTTCTCTCCGGCGACCAGGTCGATCTCGAGCTCGGCGATGGCCCGGTCGATCTTCTCGGCCGCGAGTTCCACGATCACCTCCCCCTCGGCGACCCGCGTGCCATGGGCGACGACCTTCACGATCTCCAGCGACTGCGTGAACGAATCGGGGCCGCCCGCGACGACCGCCGCCTCGACCGGCTCGAAGCCCCCCTTGAGCTCGAGCACCACCTCGAACGCGCCCCGCTCGGCGACGGCCGTCTCGGGCGGCTTCTTCTGCTCGCCGGTCTTCCCCGGCTCAGCGTCCGCGGCGCGTGACGCTCCGCACGCCCACGCCACACACGCCGCTCCGGCAGTCCGCAACAACCACGATCGCATCGCCGCCTCCACGTGTTTCCAGCCGTCCCGCCACACGTGTCGGGATTCGCCGCGATTTGTACCACGTCCCCGCCGGCCGTGTCCCACGCCGTGAAAAAGTGCTCTTGCCCGCCGCGGCGGCGGCCGCGATTCTTCCCCGCCCATCCGCGGTCTTCCGCCCATGCCCCACCCACGCTCCATCGTCGTCGTCAAACTCTCCGCCATCGGCGACGTCCTTCACGGCGTGCCGGCGGCCGTCGCGCTGCGGCGGGCCTTTCCCGACGCGCGGATCGGGTGGGCCGTCGAGGGCCGTGCCGCCGACGTGCTGGCGGGCCACCAGGCCGTGGACCATCTCTTCCGCCTGCCGCGCGGCTGGCTCAAGTCGCCGCGGGCCGTACTCGACCTGCGGCGTCAGCTCCGTTGGTTCGCCGCAGACGTCGCGATCGACATGCAGGGGCTGATGAAGAGCGCCGTGGTCTCGCTCCTCTCCGGCGCGCCTGCCCGCATCGGCCACGCGCGTCCCGAGTCGCGGGAGTGCGCGTGGCTCGCGCTCACGCACCCGGTCGCACCGACGGCGGCGCACGTCGTGGACCGCAACCTCGGGCTCCTCGCGCCCCTCGGCGTGGTGACGCCGGCCGCGGCGTTCGACATGCCGGCGTGGCCCGTGAGCCGATTGCGTATGGCCCGCTGGGTCGAGTCGCTGCGCCTGCCGCGGGCGCCGGTGCTGCTCAACCCGGGCGCCGGCTGGGCCTCGAAGCGCTGGCCGGTCGAGCGGTTCGCGGCGGCGGCCCGCGCGGTGGCCCGGCGCGACGGCCAGCCCGTCGTGGTCGTCTGGGGCGGCCCCCAGGAAATGGCCGCGGCCGAGCGGATCGTCGCGGCCGCCGGCGGCGATGCGATCGCTGCGCCGGCGACGTCGCTCCAGGACCTCGGCGAACTCTGCCGCCTCGCCCGCACCTTCGTCTCCGGGGACACCGGCCCGCTGCACCTGGCCGCGGCGCTGGGCACGCCATGCGTGGGCCTGTTCGGACCCGTCGCCGCATCCCGCAACGGCCCCTACGGCGCCGGGCACGTCTGCGTCGAGCCACCGCCCGCCGAGCGGCCGGAGTGGCACGACCGCAAGACGAACATGTCGGCGATGGCCGCCATCGACGTCGAGCGCGTCGTCGCCGCGACCGAGGCGTCGCTCTCCCGGGCCCGCGCCGCGTGAGGATGCACCACGGCACGGCTCGGGAGCGTGCCCACCGTGCTCGGACCGGCCTCCGCCGGCGCCGATTTGCCGCCCCGGCGGGGGCGTGGTAGATTTTTGTCATTCAAGGGGCGGCCTTCTCGAACGCCGCCACTGTTCCGCCGCCCCGGGTTTCCGGAGGCGGGCCTTCCGCGGGTCGTGCAAACGTCCGCCGGCGGTCATGGAACGTCGCGATCGAATCGACAGGCAACCCCAGGGGACATCGAGTGCATTTGGACGACACGGCGGGTCGCCCGGCGGAGCCGGGCAGGTCGGAGGGCTCCCAGGAGCGGCCCCGACGGCGGCGGCGACGGGGTGGGCGACGGCACCGAGGCGACGGCCCGCCGCGGCCGCCAGGAGACGACCGCCGCGATGTGGCAGCCCCGCGCGACGACCGCGACCAGCGCGACCACCACGACGATCGTGATGATCGGCGAGACGACCGGCGGAATGATCGGCGGGACGATCGTTCCGGAGATCGCGCGCTCCCTCCCGCCCCCGTCGGCACGCCGGTCGCCATGGGCGACCGCACCGTCTCCGGCTTCGACGCGCTCGGGCTCTCCGCCACGTCGCTCGCGGCGGTGGACCAGGCCGGCTACACGATGCCCACGCCGGTGCAGGCGGGCCTGATCCCGCGGGCGCTCGCGGGCGTGGACGTGCTCGGCCAGGCCCGCACGGGCACCGGCAAGACGGCCGCCTTCGTGCTCCCGATCCTCGAGCGGATGACCGAGCCCGGCCGGGGCGGCAGCCCGCGGGCCCTCGTCCTCGTGCCCACCCGCGAACTCGCGGTGCAGGTCAAGGACGAGTTCGACAAGCTCGCCGCGGGCTCGCGGATCCAGTGCGTGGCCGTCTACGGTGGCAAGCCGATCAAGGGGCAGATGGACAAGCTCGCGAAGCATCCGGCGGTCGTCGTCGGCACGCCGGGCCGGATCCTCGACCACATGAGCCGCGGCACGCTCAACTTCTCGGCGCTCGAGATCGTCACGCTCGACGAGGCCGACCGGATGCTCGACATCGGCTTCCGGCCCGACATCGAGAAGATCCTCCGCCGCTGCCCCGACAGCCGGCAGACGCTGCTCCTCTCGGCGACGGTGCCGCCGCCGGTGCAGAAGCTCGCCACCCGCTACATGCGGGATCCCGAGATCATGGACTTCTCCACCAACGAGCTGGCGGTGGAGACGATCGAGCAGCGCTACTTCACGGTCGACCCGACGCGGAAGTTCGATCTCCTCGAGAAGCTCCTGGACCGCGAGCAGCCGCGGCAGGCGATCGTGTTCTGCCGCACGAAGCGGGGCACCGACAAGGTGCACGACAGGCTGGCCCGCCGGCGGTCGCGGAACCCCGACGAGGTGGCCTGCATCCACGGCGACCTGGGGCAAAACGTCCGCGACCGCGTCATGCGGGCCTTCCGCGACGGCAACGTGCGCATCCTGGTGGCCACCGACGTCGTGGGCCGCGGCATCGACGTGTCGAGCGTGTCCCACATCATCAACTACGACATCCCCGAGTTCTGCGACGACTACGTCCACCGCGTGGGCCGCACCGGCCGCATGGGCCGCGAGGGCATCGCCTTCACGTTCGTGGGCCCCGAGGAGGGGCCGCAGCTGACGCGGATCGAGATGCGGATCGAGCGGCTGCTCGAGCGCGACGAGATCCCGGGCTTCGAGGCCTTCGACCGCCGGCCGAAGCCGGCCCCCGTCGAGGCCCTGCCCACGGGCGGCTTCGGGCGGACCGAGGCGCCACCCGCCGAGGCGGCGGCGCCGGAACCACCGAAGAAGCCGTCGGCGGCGTCGCTGCTCGGCAAGGGACGCGGGCCGAAGCGGCACCGGCGGGCGCTCTGAGCGTGCTCCGCGAGGCGGCACCATGGACGGACGCACCGCGCGGGCACTGAAGCAGAGGCTCGAGAGCCTGGCCGACGCGGGCGTGACGTCGCTGCCGCGGCCGGGTCGCGGTGCGGTGCCGGCGGTCGCGGCCGCCGCGGTGACGCCTGCCGCCCCACCGCCGCGTCCAGCGGACGTGTCGTCCTCGACCGGTTCCGCGGACCGCGTCCGCGACCTCGCCTTGCTCCGGCAGCAGGTGATCGACTGCACCCGCTGCGCGGAACTCGCCGCCACGCGCACCCAGACCGTGTTCGGCGTGGGCGACCCCGCCGCCCGCCTCTGCTTCTTCGGCGAGGCTCCCGGGGCCGACGAGGACGCGTCCGGCGAGCCCTTCGTGGGCCGCGCGGGCCAACTGCTCACGAAGATCATCGAGGCCTGCCGCCTCACCCGCGAGGAGGTCTACATCCTCAACGTGCTCAAGTGCCGGCCGCCGGGCAACCGCACGCCGGACCCGGGCGAGGTGACGAACTGCCGCCCGTTCTTCGCCCGGCAATTCGAGATCATCGCCCCGGAGTTCATCTGCTGCCTGGGCACGACGGCCGCGCACGCGCTGCTCGGGACGACCGAGCCGATCGGCACGTTGCGCCGCCGCTGGTTCAGCCACGGCACGGCGCAGGTCATCTGCACCTATCACCCGTCCTACCTGCTGCGGAACCCGGCGGCGAAGAAGGACGTCTGGGAAGACATGAAGATGCTCATGGAACGGATGGGCGTCGCGCTCTGACGCCCGGCCGATGCGTCTCCCGCGCCCTCTGGGAGAGGGCCGGTCACTGACTCTTCTCCCTCTCCCTCTGGGAGAGCGCCAGTCACTGACTCTTCTCCCTCTCCCTCTGGGAGAGGGCCGGTCACTTACTCTTCTCCCTCTCCCTCTGGGAGAGGGCCGGGGTGAGGGTGCAGGAAATCGGCGCAGCTTCGCCTGCACCCTCACCCGGCCTGCGGCCGGCCTCTCCCAGAGGGAGAGGCGCGGTTGTTGTCGGCCCCGGCACGCCCCGTGCCGATTTTCCTGAAGATTCCGGTCGTGACGGGCCGATTCTTGTCCAGGGGCGTGGGGTGGGGGAACAGCCGCTGACGGGGCCGCCTTCTGTGCGGCCGACGCCGGGCCGGGCCCGGGGGTCCGATGGTCGAAGGATGGCCCACGCCATGAGAGGGTCCGCGACGCTGCGTCCGGTCACGGCCCTGGCCGCGCTGCTGCTCGCTGCGGCGGGCTGCACGATCTGCCCCGATCCGTTCGACTACTCGGGGCCGGTGCCGGACGGCTCCGCGCCGCAGAACGACTTCCAGGCGCGGGCCAACGGCATCCTTCCCATCGGTTCGCATCCGATCCCGTGGCCGCCTGTCGTGCAGGCGGCGCCGCGCTTCGACGCCACGGCGCGGCCCACGGTGGCGGCCGCCGAGCCCGAGACGCACGTCAGCGCCGAGATCGAGTCCGCACGGGCCGACGAACCCGCGGTTGCCGGCGGGACCGAGGCCGAACTCGACGTCGATTCCATCGCCGTGCAACCGGTCGCGGCCGAGTCGGCGGTCACGCCCCCGGTCGCCGCAGCGCCGCGGCCCGTCGCCGTCACCGCCGAGCCGGACATGAACGCCGTGCCCGCGAGGCCCGTCCTCGAGGCCATCCTCCCGCCCCCGGCGCGGCCCCGGTCCGAGATCGTGCCGCCGCTCCGTGAGACGCCCGGCTGGAAGCCGCGCGGGTGATCCCGCGTCAGCCGCCCGTCTTCACGAGCCCCGGCTCCGGGATCCAGCCGTCGGGCACGACCGCGTCCTTCGGCACCACCGCCACGCCGTCGCGGACGGTGAACCGGTCACTGTCGGCCGTCGCGTCCCAGCCGTGCTCGTTGACGATCCGCGCCCGCCGGCCGATGCGGACGTTCTTGTCCACGATCGCCCCCTCGACGATCGTGTCGTCGCCGATGCCCACGGGCGGCACGCCCCGCGCCACGGCGGCGGCGAGGTCCTCGGGCCGCTCGTAGAAGTCGTTGCCGAGGATCACCGAGTTGCGGATCACGACGTTGCGCCCGATCCGGCAGCGGAGCCCGATCACGCTGTTCTCGATCACCGCCCCCTGACCGATCACGCAGCCGTCGGAGACGAGGCTCCGCCGGACGCTCGCACCGTCGATCCGCGACGGGGGCAGGAACCGGCCGCGCGAGTAGATCGGCGCCTCCGGGTCCGCGAGGTCGAACGGGGCGTCGGATCCGGCGAGATCGAGGTTGCACTGGTAGTAGGAGCGGATCGTGCCGATGTCCTCCCAGTAGCCGTCGAACGCGTGGAGGTGGACTTTCTTGCTGCGAATGGCGGCTGGAAAGACCTCGCGGCCGAAGTCCTGGTAGTCGGTCTTCGTGAGCAGGTCGAGGAGGCAGTCGCGGTCGAAGAGATAGATGCCCATGCTCGCCATCAGGGAGCGACCCTTCGCCGGGATGCCCTGCCGATCGATCCACGCCGGATCCATGCGCACCAGATCGAGTTCCGCCGAGGTCTGCGGCTTCTCGAGGAAGCCGACCACGCGGCCGGCGTCGTCGAGCCGCATGATGCCCAGGGCCGACGCCGCCTCCTCGGCCACGGGGATGCCGGCGATGGTCACGTCGGCGCCGCGGGCCTGGTGCGTGGCGAGCATGTCGGCGTAGTTCATCCGGTAGAGCTGGTCGCCCGAGAGGATGAGGACGTGCCGGATGTCGGGCTGTTGCAGGTAGCGGATGTTCTGCCGCACCGCGTCGGCCGTGCCCTGGTACCAGCCCGAGTTGTCGAGCGTCTGCTGGGCGGCGAGGATCTCCACGAAGCCGCCACTGAACGGGTCGAACGTGTAGGTGCGGCGGATGTGGCGGTGGAGGCTGACGGAGTTGAACTGCGTGAGCACGTAGATCCGCTGCACGCCGCTGTTGATGCAGTTCGACAGCGGCACGTCGATGATGCGGTACTTGCCCGCGAGCGGCACGGCCGGCTTCGAGCGGTCGCGGGTGAGCGGGTAGAGCCGGGTGCCCCGGCCGCCGCCGAGCACGAGTGCGAGAACGCGCCGGACCGACATGGATGGTTCCCTGGGGAGTCGCCTGCGACCGGCTCCATGCTACGGCCCGCCGGGGCGCCCGCCCAGTGGCCCGCGCGGTTTCGGGCCGCGGCGCGGGCGGGTCAGTCGCACAGCCACCGCATCCAGCCCTCGATGCCCCGACGGCCGGTCGCGTCCATCCAACGGAACAGCGCCCAGGCCGCGACGAGGAACCCGGCCGCCAGCGTGAGCGACGCGGGGGCGGGCATGGCCCGCTGCCAGTGCGTGGTGACGTCGTCGGATGTCCAGGCGCCCCAGACCCAGAGCGGCCAGACGTGGACCAGGTGGTGCAGGATGTAGATCGAGAGCGCGTGGCGGCTGAACGTGCGCGCGAGCGGGGCGAGCGGCGAATCCCGCCTGCGGTCGAGGAGCCGGTGGGCCAGCGGCAGCACGATGAGCGCCATGCCGAGGGTGCCGCACACGTACTCGGTGCTCGCGGGGAACATCGTCCAGCCCTGCAGCCTGAGCCAGTCGGGAGGCGACGGGCGGACGTGGCGCGCGAGCACGGAGCAGACGGCGACCCCGGCGAGCCCGGCCCCGAGCCGCGGAGGCCACGACGCCGCGGGCCGGCCGTCGGTCGGGAACACCGCCGGCGCGGCCGCGTAGCCGGCGAGCGGGTACGCGATCCAGGGAAACACCGGGAAGTAGCCGGTGCAGAGAAAACCGAGTGCGACGTCGCCGAGCGTGGGGTCCGGCTCGTACCAGCCCTGCGTCCAGTAGGCCTGGTACCCGGCGGCGTCGCGGAGCGCCGGGCTGACGGCGACCGCCGCGGCGACCATGACCAGGTGCATGCCCGGCGTCGCGTTGCGGCAGGCGGCGAGGAGCAGGAGCGCCGAGCCGATGAACGTGAGCACGTCCCAGTTGAACACGTCTTCAGGCAGCCAGACCAGCACGTTGAAGCCGAATCCGAGGCCGAGCAGGAAGAGGCCGCGGCGGACGGAGGATTTCGTGATCGCGTCGTCCGAGTCGCCGCGGGCCTCGCGGCCGCGGACCCAGAGCCGGTAGCTCACGCCGACGAGGAACGTGAACAGCGGCGCGGCGAAGCCGGTGGGGCGCGAGAAGCCGGTCACCGGGAGGTCACCGGACCCGGGCGACCCGTGCCAGGCCGAGAGGTTCTCCACGAAGTGGACGACCACCATCACCGCGATGGCCAGGGTCCGCAGGACGTCGATCGACGGGTACCGCACAGTCAGGTCCCGCGCGTGGCGAGCAGGTCCACGAGGATGAGCACCGTCTCGATGGCGATGAGGACGACGATCGCCCACTCGAGCGTCGTGGACTTCCGAGACAGTGCCCAGTCGCTCGACCGCTGCCCGCAGAGGTCGTACACCCGCTCCTGGACCTCGATCTGGCCGGTGAGGAACCCGGCCCGTTCCGCCATCCGGCTCCGCTCGCGGAGCCGCTCGCCCACCTGGCTGGCGAGGGTGGGCGGGTGCAGCGGCGGCCGGTCGAGGTGTGGCGCGAGCCGGGCCAGCCGGGCCCGCAGCGAGACCGTGCGCCGGAACCGCTCGCCGAGGGCCCGCCGGCGGTCGGCATCACGGTCGCGGAACTCGAACGCCAACGGCGCGTCGGCCTCCACCTCGGGCCACCCCGCTGCCACCTCGGCCTCGATGGCCCGCAATTCCCGCTCGTGGAAGCAGAACTCCACGACCGCCGCCCGCACGGCATCGAGCCGCGCCGGCTCGACGCGGATCGCGGCGCGTCCCGCGGCCCATGCCAGCGCGGCACCGTGGACGGCGATCGCCTGCACGGGACCAGCGGCCTCGACCCAGGCCAGTTCCTCGGGCGCGAGGCCCTCGGCATCGGCGGCGCGGGCGGGCACGACGAGCAGGGTGAGATCCGCCGCCGGTGCGGTCGCGTCACCCGCGGTCACGGCCGGCCGCAAGCCGACGAACACCGCGCGGGACGCGGAGTCCGGGAACTGCACGATGGCGGGCCGGGAATCGTCGGCGCGATTCACGAACGCGATCGACTGCACGGTCGCAGTCCCGGCCGCATCGGCGAGGGGCTCGGCGTTCGGGGGCGGTGGCGTGGCCGTTCCGGGAGTCATGCGACGGCCTCCCGGCGGTCGGAGGCGAGATCGGCGATCCAGCCGGCGACGTGCTCGGCCGAGTCGAGCACGCCGTTGAGCGTGGAATCGAAGAGATAGTCCCCCACGAGAAACAGCCCCGGGTGCTCGATCGGTTCCGGCCGATGCCGGCGGTCGAGCGGCAGCGGAGCGGTGCCCCCCGGCATGGCGCTGACGGCGCCCGTCCAGCGATGCACGCGGCCCTCGAGGGCGTGCCGGCGGCCGGCGGACAGGAAGTCCGGCAGCGATTCGAGTGCCGTCTCCACGAGCGCGTCGTCGTCGAGCCGGCTCATCTCCGCGGCCGCGGCGCCGCCGAGGAGCCAGCCGAGCGTGCCGTGGGTCGCGCCCGGCGTCCGCGACGACTCGTCGTAGAGGCAGCAGCCGCCGAACGCGTCGAGCATGAAGAAGCTGTCCGCGAACCGTGGCCGCCAGAAGGCGTGGTCGAAGAGGATCGTGATCCGCAGGTAGTGGGCGGGATGGTCGTGGTGCGCGACGTGCCGCCACAGGGCTTCGGCGAGCCGCGGGCCGCTGAAGTCGATTCCCTTCAGGTGATCGACGGGCAGGGCCACGACGACGGCGTCGTGCTCGTCCCGACGCGCGCGGCCGTCCTGCTCGGCCGTCACCCGCAGGCGGCCGCCCGCTCCCTGCTCGACGCGGGTCACGCGATGCCGCATCCGGCGAGTCGCCCGGATCCGCGCGTCGAGCCCCGCGACGAGCCGCTCGTTGCCCCCCTCGATCGCATACAGCCGCATGTAGACCGGGTCGTTCATGAGGTAGTTGTCGAGCCCGTACGCGCCCGTGGTGTGAGCGGGCTCGGTGGCGAGGTCACTGTGGATGAGCTGCTCCACGTAGCGGCGGGCCGCGGGATGCGTGATCGCTGCGAGCATGCTGTCGAAGCGGCTCGCACGTGCGGGCGTCCCCGCACCGTGCTCGCCGCGGTAGAAGTCCCGGGGGCCGACGGCGTCGCGGGCAAACCGGTCGAACCGGGCCACCGCCGCGGCGGCGTCGGATCCGAGCGCGTCGCGGACGTCGTCGGCGTTGGCGAGCACCCGGCCGTCCATGACGAGCGCGGAGCCGCCCATCGGCGTGATCGAGAGGCCGAGGTCGAGGACGAGCTCCTTGAGCGGGTCGGGGCCGACGCCCGAGTAGTCGTAGAACTCGGCGGCGCCCGCCTCGTAGCGGGCCGGCAGGCGGGTGAACGAAGGGGTGAGCACCTTGCCACCGAGCCGGTCGGAGGCCTCGTAGATCGTGATCGTGACGGGGCCGCGGGCCTCGCGCCCGAGCGCGTGCGCCGTCATGAGGCCGCCCGGACCTCCACCCACGATCGCCACGTTCCATCGCTTCATCGATGATCCATGCCTCGACCAACGGCCATTCGACCGGAGGTTCAACGGCCGGCCGGCCCGAAAGTCGCGGTGGCACCGTCACGAACCGGCGTCAGCCCCCGACCACGAAGTTCACGAGCCGGCCCGGAACGGCCACGACCTTCGCGATCCGCTTGCCCGCGAGGAGTTCGGCGATTTTTGGGTCGGCCGCCGCGGCGGCTTCGAGCGTCGCGGCGTCGGCCCCCGCCGGCACGACCACCCGACCGCGGAGCTTGCCCTGGATCTGCACCGGGATCTCCACCGTGTCGTCGGTGAGCCACTGCTTCTCGGCCACGGGCCAGGCCGCAAGCGACACGGGCGCGGGCCGCCCGAGGATCTCCCAGAGCTCCTCGGCGAGGTGGGGGGCGAACGGCGCGAGGATCGCCACGAACGGCGCGAGGATCGCCCGCGGCCGCCGCTCGAGCGGCGTGCAGAAGTTCACGAACTCCATCATCCGCGCGATCGCGGTGTTGAACGACAGGGCCTGGATGTCCTTCGTCACCTTGTCAATCGTGCGGTGCAGTTCGCGGAGCTGGGCGGCGGTCGGCTCGTCGTCGCACACCTGCGGGGCGAGGGCGATCGCGTCGGCCCGCTCGTCCACGACGAGCCGCCAGGCACGGTCGAGGAAGCCGCGCACGCCGCTCACGCCGGTCGTGCTCCAGGGCTTCGTGGCCTCGAGCGGCCCCATGAACATCTCGTAGAGCCGCAGCGAGTCGGCGCCGAAGTCGCTGACCACCTGGTCGGGGTTCACCACGTTGCCGCGGCTCTTCGACATCTTGTGGGCCCGGCTCTCGACGCGGATCTTCGGCGCGTCGCGGAGCACGAAGTGCTCTCCCGCCTTCTCCACCTGGTCGGCGGGCACCTTCGCGGGCACGTCGTCGGGGCCGCGCCGCTCGGCCGACACCCAGCCCCCCTGCGCGGCGCGGTAACCCGTGAACTCGACCTCGCCGAGGATCATCCCCTGGTTGACGAGCGTGCCGAACGGCTCCGGGCAGGAGACGTGACCGCGGTCGAAAAGCACCTTGTGCCAGAACCGCGAGTAGAGGAGGTGGAGCACGGCGTGCTCGGCACCGCCGATGTAGAGGTCCACCGGCATCCAGGCCTTCTCGACTTCGGGGGCCACGAACCGCTCCCCGTTCCGCGGATCGAGGAACCGCAGGTAGTACCAGCAGGAGCCGGCCCACTGCGGCATCGTGTTCGTCTCGCGGCGATAGCGCTTGCCGTCGCGCTCAACGAACAGCCACTCGGCCGGCGCCCGCGAGAGCGGCGGGTCGGGCGTGTTGCCAGGCTTGAAGTCGGCGAGGTCGGGGAGCGGCACGGGCAACTCGCTCTCGGGCACCGCGCGGATCGCCCCCGTGGGTCGCCCCGCGGCATCCAGCTCGTGCAGCACGGGAAACGGTTCGCCCCAGAATCGCTGGCGGCTGAAGAGCCAGTCGCGGAGCTTGGAGTTGACGGCCGCGCGGCCGACGCCGGCGGCGGCGAGGTCGGCCGCGACCGTCGCGCTGAAGTCCCGCGTGGCGAGGCCCGTGTAGGGGCCGGAGTTCACGGCGCGGCCGTCGCCGGTGAAGAGGGTGCCCGGCTTCGCGGGGCCGTCCACCGGCTCGACGACGGTGACCACGTCGAGGCCGAAGGCCTTGGCGAACTCGAAGTCGCGGTCGTCGTGGGCGGGCACGGCCATGATCGCGCCGGTGCCGTAGGTGGCGAGCACGTAGTCGGCCACCCACACCGGGACGGGTTTGCCCGTGAGCGGGTGGATCACGGACGAGCCCGTGAACACGCCCGTCTTGTCGCGGGCGAGGTCGGTGCGGTCGAGGTCGCTCTTGCGGGCGGCGGCTTCGCGGTAGGCGTCGATGGCGGCCCGCTGCGCGGGCGTCGTGAGCGCATCGACGAGCGGGTGCTCCGGGGCGACGACCATGTAGGTCACGCCGAAGAGCGTGTCGGGGCGCGTGGTGTAGATGCGGAGGACGTCGGTGCCGGGCTTCGCGGGGAAGCCCGCGGCAGCGCGATCCCGCTTCCAGCGCTCGAAGGCTTCCCCACCGGCCGCTCCGGCCGGTGGCAGGAAAAAATCGACCTCGGCGCCGGTGCTGCGGCCGATCCAATCGCACTGGAGCTTCTTGATGCTGGCGGGCCAGTCGAGGCCGTCGAGCTCCTTCTCGAGCCGGTCGGCGTAGGCGGTGATCCGCAGCATCCACTGGCGGAGCGGGAGGCGGACGACCGGATGGCCGCCCCGCTCGCTCACGCCGCCGACGACCTCCTCGTTGGCGAGCACGGTGCCGAGCGCCGGGCACCAGTTCACCGGGGCCTCCGACTGGTAGGCGAGCCGGTGCTCGTCGCGGTAGCGGGCCATGGCGGCCTCGCCCGCCGCCGCCACGTCGGCCGGGATCGGCAGGTCGGCGATCGGCCGGCCCTTCTGGAGCGCCGGGTCGAACCAGGTGTCGAAGAGGACGAGGAAAATCCACTGCGTCCAGCGGACGTATTCCGGGTCGGTCGTGGCGAGCACCCGGTTCCAGTCGTAGCTGAAGCCGAGCATCTTCAGCTGCCGCGTGAAGGTGGCGATGTTCTTGTCGGTGCTCTCCCGCGGCGGCGTGCCGGTGCGGATGGCGTGCTCCTCGGCCGGCAGCCCGAAGGCGTCGAAGCCCATCGGGTGCATCACGCTCGTGCCCCGCATCCGCTCGAAGCGGCTCACGATGTCGGTCGCCGTGTAGCCCTCCGGGTGGCCGACGTGCAGGCCGTCGCCGCTCGGGTAGGGGAACATGTCGAGCGCGTAGAACTTCCGCCCGGCGGGCAGCCGCGGCGTGGCGAAGGTGTCGTGCGCGTCCCACCAGGCCTGCCACTTGGGCTCGATCCGCGAGGGCTGGTAGCGGGGCATGAGGCGGGTCCGTGCGACTTGTGGCTGGAGCGAGCCTCGGATTCTAATGCCTCCCAGCATGCACGGCACCAGTGGTTCCGCCGAGGCCCCGCTGATCCTCCAGCGCCGCATGCTGCGCGCCTGTCGCTCGGCGGCCCGGCGGCTGAAGATGGCCGACTCGCTGGGCACGCGGCTCACGGGCCGCGACCTGCTCGTGCGGACGCTCGTGGCGAAGCGGGTGCTCGACCGCGTGCTCGCGCCCGACGAGAAGATGGTCGGCGTGATGCTGCCGCCGACGGCGGGCGGCGCGATCGTCAACGCGGCGCTCGCCCTCTCCGGCCGCGTGGCGGTGAACCTCAACTACACCTCGACCCAGCCGATCCTCGACGTCTGCATCGAGCGGGCCCGCCTCGCGCACGTCATCTCGAGCCCCGCCTTTCTCGCGCGGGTGAACCTCGGCCTCGGCGACCGTCTGCTCGACGCGGGGGCGCTCAAGACGCAGGCCACGCTCCTCGACAAGGCCGCGGCCTTCGCCCAGGCCGTGCTCCTGCCGCTCCCGACGCTCGAGCGGTCGCTCGGCCTCGACCGGATCCGGCCCGACGACGTGCTCACCGTGATCTTCACGTCGGGCTCCACCGGCGATCCGAAGGGGGTCGTGCTCACCCAGGAAAACGTCGGCTCCAACGTCCGCGCGATCGACGCCCTGCTCCACCTGTCGCCGGGCGACGTGGCCCTCGGCGTCCTGCCCTTCTTCCACTCCTACGGCTACACGACCACGCTCTGGACGCCGCTCACGCTCGACCCGGCGGTCGCCTACCACACCGACCCGCGCGACGCGAAGGTGGTGGGCAAGCTCGCGCGGGAGCACCACGCCACCATCCTCATGGCCACGCCGACGTTCCTGCGGATCTACACGCGGCGGACGCCGGCCGAGGATTTTTCGTCGCTCGAGTGCGTGTTCGGGGCCGCGGAGAAGCTCCCCAAGGAGGTCTGCGACGCGTTCGAGCAGAAGTTCGGCGTGCGGCCGAGCGAGGCCTACGGCGCCACCGAACTGTCGCCGCTCGTGGCCGCCAACGTGCCGCCGGCGCGGCACGTGCCCGGCCGACCGGTGGACACCCGCGAGGGCACGGTGGGCCGGCCGATCCTCGGCTGCCGGGCGCGGATCACCGACCGCGAGGGCGTCCGCGACCTGCCGGTGGGCGCGGAGGGCCTCCTCTGGATCGCGGGGCCGAACGTCATGCAGGGCTACCTCGACCGGCCCGACCTCACGGCCAAGGTGGTGAAGGACGGCTGGTACTGCACGGGCGACATCGCGCGGCTCGACCACGAGGGCTTCATCACGATCACCGGCCGCGAGAGCCGGTTCTCCAAGATCGGCGGCGAGATGGTGCCCCACCTCTCGGTCGAGGAGGCCGTGAACGCGGAGCTCGGCGCGGCCGACGGCGAGCTGCTCGCGGTGGTCACGGCGGTGCCCGACCCGGCGAAGGGGGAGCGGCTCATCGTCTTTCACCTGCCGACGACGCACGATCCCCGCGACGTGGTCAAGCGGCTGGGCCAGCGGGGCCTGCCCAACCTCTGGGTGCCGTCGGCCGACAGCTTCGCCGAGATTCCCGAACTGCCCCTGCTCGGCTCGGGCAAGCTCGACCTCCGCCACCTCGCGGAGATGGCGCGGGCCCGCTTCGCCGGGAAGGGCGGCGCGTGAGCGATCCCCACGCGGCCTCGTCGGTCTCCGTCGTGCTCGGCCGCTGCGACGAGATGCGGGCGGAGTGTGTGGTGCGGATCCCGGGCGCAGGCGCCGCGGCCACGATCTCGGGCGCGCTCACCGGCCCGCGCCGGGGCCGCGACACGACGCTGCCCGTCACCGCGCGGCTGCAATCGACCGGCAACGCCGGCGTCGCCCGCGCGATCCTCACCGAGCCCGCCTACTGGACGCCCGACCTGCCGAACCTCTACCGGCTCGAGGCCGTGATCGAAAGCGGCGCCGCGCCGCCGCGATCGATCGACCGGCTCGTCGGCCTGCGGCGGCTGGGGGTGCGCGGCCGCTCGCTCTGGCTCGACGCCCACCGCTGGGTGCCGCGCGCCGTGGCCACCAAGGGCGTCGCGGGCATCGACGCCTGCAAGCCCGTGAGCCTCGCCGCGCTCGTCGTCGATCCCGACGAGGCGACGCTCACGCGGGCCGACGAGCTCGGCGTGGCGGTGCTGGCGCTCGTGTCCGCAACCGCCACGACCGCGGTCGCGATCACCGATCGGATCGCCGGCTGGACCGCCCATCCCGCGGCCGTCCTCGCGATCCTGCCCATCCACATGCCTCCCGCGATCGTCGCCGACGTCGCGACTTGCGCACGCGATCGCAAGGGCACGCTCCTCCTCGCGGCCACCGTCTCCGGGACGGCACCGCCGCCGGCCGTGATCCCGCCGGGCATCGACTGCCTCGTCGTCGCGCTCGATGCGGCCGAGACCCCGCACGATGCGTGGCGATCCGACGCGGGCCTGCCCCTCGTCGCATGGCGTCGTGATGCTTCGACCCTCGCAGCAGGCCGGGCCCCCTGCGACGCCCTGCAGGCCGCGCTCGCCACCTGGGGCACGACCGGAACAAGCGACGTGCTGCCCCGGGACTGGGCCGGCTACATCGTGGGGTGAATGAATCTCCCTCTGGGAGAGGGCCTGTCCTTCTCGCTCCCTCTCCCTCTGGGAGAGGGCCGGGGTGAGGGTGCTTCGGTGGCCGACCGCCGGATCCCTGCACCCTCACCCGGCCTACGGCCGGCCTCTCCCAGAGGGAGAGGCGAGGATGCACGCTCGACCGTACCGGTTTTGGCACCGCCGACCCTCGTGCATTCGTCTCACGCCGGTAGGATCGTCCCCATGTCGCCCTTCGACCCCGACCGCTTCTCCCGTCAGACCCGCTTCGCGCCACTCGGCCCCGAGGGGCAGGCGAGACTCGCGGCCGCCAAGGTCGCGATCGTCGGCTGCGGCGCGCTCGGCAGCGCGTCGGCGCTGGCGCTCGTGCGGGCGGGCGTCGGCAGCGTGCGGCTCGTGGACCGCGACGTGCCCGAACTCTCGAACCTGCCGCGGCAGGTGCTCTTCGACGAGGCCGACGTGGCGGCCGGGCTCCCCAAGGCCGTCGCGGCCGCGGCCCACCTGCGGCGGATCGACTCCACGGCGATGATCGACCCCGTCGTGGCCGACCTCACCGCCACGAACGCCGCGGAGGTGCTCGGCGGCGTGGACCTCGTCGTGGACGGCACCGACAATTTCGAGGCCCGATTCCTCGTCAACGAGTGGTGCTGCCGTGAGGGCCTCCCGTGGGTGCACGGCGGCGCGATCGGCGCGGAGGGGCGCGTGCTCGCGGTCCGGCCGGGCGTGACGGCGTGCCTGCGGTGCCTCGTGCCCGACCCGCCGCCGCCGGGCGCGCTGCCGACGTGCGACACGGCCGGCATCATCGGCCCTGCGGCGCTCGTCGTCGGCGCCGTGCAGGCCGCCGAGGCCATCAAGCTCCTGTGCGGCGCCGCCGACGCGGCGCGCGGCCGGCTCCTCGTCTGCGACCTCTGGGACAACGTGTGGCGGACGGTCGATCTCGCCACGCTGGCCGCGACGGGCTGCGCGACGTGCCGTGGCGGCGATTTTCCCTGGCTCGAGGGGCGCGCAGGGGCGCGGCCGACCGTGCTCTGCGGCCGCGACGCGGTGCAGGTGCCGGCGGGCCGCGGCGGCACGATCGACCTCGCCGCGCTCGCGGAGCGGCTGGGCCGGGTGGCCGGCGTGACGGCGAACCGCTGGATCGTGCGGGCCGACGTGGAGGACGGCATCCAGCTGGCCGTGTTCGCCGACGGCCGCGCGATCGTGTCGGGGACCCGCGAGGAGTCGCGGGCCCGCGCGATCGTGGCCCGCTACGTCGGTGCGTAGCCCGTGGCGGCTTCCATGATCCGCTGCTCCGTGGCCTCGGCGCGCGCCAGGTCCGCCGTCAGCCGCCCCTCCGCGAGCACCACGATGCGGTCGGCGAGCGTGAGCAGCTCCGGCAGCTCGCTCGACGTGAGCAGCACCGCCATCCCCTGCCGGCAGAGCCGGTCGATGAGCGCGTAGAGCTCGGCCTTCGCCCCCACGTCGATGCCCCGCGTGGGATCGTCGAGCAGGAGCACGCGCGGCTGCACGAGCAGCCAGCGGCCGATGATGCACTTCTGCTGGTTGCCGCCGGAAAGGCCGGTGATGGCGGCGTGCGGGCCGGGCGCCTTCACGCCCGTGTCGCGGAGCGGCCCGGCGACGAGGGCCTCCTCCCGGGCCCGCGACACGAGGCCGCCGCGGAGCGCGTCGCGGAGGCTGCACAGGCTCACGTTCGCCGCCACGTCGAGGTCGGGAAACAGACCCAGCCGCTTGCGGTCCTCGGTCACCATCGCGATCCCCGCGGCGCAGGCCTCCGCCGGATGCGCAAACCGCACCGGCCGGCCGTCGAGGCGGATCTCGCCCGTCCAGTGCGGCGGGCTGGCGCCGAAGATCGTCTCGAGCAGCTCCGTGCGGCCCGCCCCCATGAGCCCGGCCACGCCCACGATCTCGCCGGCCCGCAGGTGGAGCGATACGTCGCGGAGCCGCCAGCCCCGCGGATGTCCCGGCCAGGGGAGCGACAGGCCGCGGACCTCGAGCACCGTCGCCCCCGGCGCGCGCGGGCCGTGAAACTCGTGGCCGGCGAGGTCGCGGCCGACCATCCAGCCGGTGATCTCCCGCGGCGTCGTCGCGGCCCGCTCGACGGTCCGCACGTGGCGGCCGTCCCGCAGCACGGTGATCCGGTCGGCGAGCCGGAACACCTCGTCCATCTTGTGCGAGATGTAAAGGATCGTGACGCCGCGGGTCCGCAGCCGGGCGATCACGCGGTCGAGCCGGGCCACTTCCGCCACGGTGAGGGCGCTCGTCGGTTCGTCCATGATGAGCACGTCGCTCGAGAGCGAGAGCGCCTTGGCGATCTCGAGGAGCTGCTGGTCGCCCACGCGGAGCACGGCGGCGGGCGTCCGCGGGTCGATCGGGCACTCGAGTTCGGCCAGCAGTGCGGCGGTCTCCCGCTCCATCGCCGTGTCGTCGAGCAGGCCGAGCCGTGTCCGCCGCTCGCGGCCGAGGAACACGTTCGCCGCCGCCGAAAGCTGCTCGACGAGGTTCAGCTCCTGGTGGATGATCGCGATGCCGGCCGCCTCGGCGTCGCGGGTGGACCGAAACCGCACGGGCGAGCCGCGAACGACGATCTCCCCATCGTGGTCCCCGATCACGCCCGCGAGCAGCTTCATGAGCGTGCTCTTGCCGGCGCCGTTCTCGCCGCAGATGGCGTGGCACTCGCCGGGCCGGAGGTCGAACGAGACACCGTCGAGGGCCACCACGCCGGGAAACCGCTTGCCGACCCCGCGGAACGACACGATCGGCGTCATGGCGCGCGGCGGCCCTCGAAACCACGGACCGTCGCGAGGGCGGCGAGCACGACCGCGCCGACGACGGCGCCGAACGTGCCGGTGTGCCCCGCGAGGGCTTCCACGTTGGCCGCCCCCATGGTGGCGAGCAGGCCGGCGAACACGGCGATCGTGGGGATCGCGGCCAGCCCGCGGGCCCCGGGGAACAGGCCCCGGCCCGCCCCGGCGAACCGCCCGACCTGCGTGAGCGTCACGGCGAGGGCCACGATGATGCCCACGATCATCCCCTCGTAGACGTCGGCGCTGGCCTTGATCAGCTTCGACACCGCGTCGATCACGACCCGCAGGAAGAGCGCGCCCAGGATGGTGCCGGGCACCGTGCCCATGCCCCCCTGCAGGCTGCAGCCCCCCACGACCGCGGCGGCGATCGCGTTGAGCTCGTAGCCCCGCGCCAGGGTGCCGGGCTGCGCCACGCTGCTGTCGGCCATGAGGAAGATCCCCGCCAGGGCGGCGGTCAGGCTGCCGAAGCAGTAGGCGAACCACTTCACGTTCTCGGTGCGGATGCCGCTCAGCCGCGCCGCCTGCTCGTTGCCGCCGAGGGCGTAGAGGTGGCGGCCGAGCACCGTGCGGGAGAGGATCAGCCACGTGATGGCGGCGAGCACGAGAAACGTGGCCATCATGATCCAGACGTTGTGCTCCTTGAGCCAGGCGAAGAAGGGCGTGTTGACGTTGATCTGCTGCGACTCCGTGCCCCAGCGCTGCCGCGTCACGAACAGGCACAGGGCCCGGGCGAAGCTCCGCAGGCCGACGAGGGTGGCGAGCGTGGCCACGAAGGGGGGCAGGCGGATGGCGGTGATGAGCCAGGTATGGAGCGTGCCCACGAGGAGGCCGGAGAGCAGCGCCGCCCCCACGGCGAGGGCGATCCCGCCGGGCCCCACCGTGACCAGCCGCCGGTCGTCGGGGGCCGAGCAGAGCGCGAGCACGAGCGCGCAGGTGGTGGCGCTGCAGGCCACCATCGACCCGGCGGAGAGGTCGATGCCGCCCGCGATGATCACCACCGCGGCCCCGAGGGCGATGATCCCCAGGAGGGCGGTGTTCCGCAGGATGATGTCGCGGCTCTCCGCCCAGTTGGCGAAGTAGGTGTGGTTCGGGTCGAGCCATCCGGTGACCACGAACACGGCCACGGTGGCCGCAAGCAGCGCCAGTTCGTGGCGCGGCAGCCTCCAGCCCCCGCGATCCGCGGCCGGTTCCGCCATGGTCAGGAGCCCGTGAGGCCGTAATTCGCCAGCCAGGCCTCGAAGTCGGGCAGCGTCATGAACTCCACGACCGCCGGGTCGAAGAGGCCGGCCTTCACGGGGGACGCGGCGTCGGGCACGATCACCCGCAGGCCCGTCGTGTGGATGTCGCCGTCCGGCTCGCCGGCCCGGGGAAACATCTCCCGGACCACCGCCTCGTCGTTCTCCACGAGCGCCTTGAGGAGCCGCACCGTCCGCACGCCCATCTCGAACGGGTTCTGCACGACCATCACGTCGATGTTGCCCTTCGCCATCTGCCCGATGGCCAGCGGCGCGGCGTCGAAGGTGGCCACCACGTGGCGGTCACGGGAGCCCGTCTCGGTGACGACGTCCGCGATCGCCGGCGCGTTGTAAGCCCAGATGCCCACCAGGGCCGCGAGGTCCTTGTGGTTCTGGATGGCATTGCGGACGTTGTCGCGGGCGCGGAGGTGGTCCATCTCGTCGGCCATGCGGTCGCGCTCGACTCCGGCGGTGCCGACCGCCTCCTTGACGCCGTTCATCCGGCTGCGGGCGTTGTCGTTGTCGGTGAAGCCGGCGAACTGCACGTAGCCCCCGCCGCGGGCCCCCTTCGCCTCCAGGAGCGCCTTCGTGGCCGTGCCGAGCGTGCGGCCCCCCACGACGTTGTCGGTGCCGATGTACCAGGGCCGGGCGTCGCGGAAGGCCTCGCGGTTCACGTCGCCGTCCACCGTGATCACCTTCACGCCTTTCGCCCGGAGTTTCTTCATCTCGTCCACGATGGCCTGGTTGTCGGCCTGGATGACGCTGATCGCGATGCCGGCCACGTCGTCCTGCGTGGCGTATTGCCGCAGCCGCTCGATCTGCCCCTCGGCGGTGGCGTTGTTCACGTCGCGCGACACGACGAGACCGGCCGCTGCGCAGTCGTAGCGCTTCGCCCCCTCCTGGAGACCGCCGAGCAGCGCGTCCCAGAACGGATCGTCGCCGTTGGTGATGAACACGAGCCGGCGCGGCTTGCCGGCGGGGGCGGCGGCGGCTGGAGTGGCCCCGGCGGCGGGCGCCGCGGGCCTGCGGTCCCCCGAGCAGCCCGCCAGGGCGAGCACGGCGAGCAGCGTCGCCCGCCCCCAGGATCGCGTCGATGCGGCAACGGCGGTCAGCATGGAGTCCTCCGAAGTGGCGGCCTTCAGTAGCGCAGGCCGTTCTTGCGCACGTGCACGAGCGGCTCGGCGGCCGTGCCTCCGGCGGCGCCGACCTCCGCGACCACCACGACGTGGTCGCCGTACGCGGCCCGCGCGGCGGCCCGGCATTCGAGCCACGCGGCCGCATCGGCGAGGGCCGCCGCGCCGGCCGGCGTGCGGTGGACGGCGAGGCCGGCGAAGGCGTCGTCCGCGGGCTTGCCGAACCGCGCCAGCAGCGGCCGTTGCGACTCGGCGAGCACGTTGACGACGAACGGCGCGCCGCGATCGAGCGCGGCGAGCAGGCCGCGCGACGGGGCGATGGCGACGCTGATCGCGGGGGGCGCGAAGCCGGCCTGCATGACCCAGCTCGCGAGCATCGCCCGGTCCGCGTCGCCCTCGCGCCAGGCGACGACGAACAGCCCGCTGGGGATGCGACCAAGGGCGGTGGCGACGGCGGCCCCGTCGGCCGCGGGCGCGCCCGCGGCGGTGGCTGTCTGGGGGAGCGGCGGCGGCGGCGTCATGAGGGCTGGAGCGGAAAGTGGCGTGACGGCGCGAAACCGGCGGCTCGCGATCCTGCGCCGTTTACCCCGCCGCGCGGCGAGGTCGCCACGATTCCGTCTGGCGGTGTCGAACGAACGCCGCGCGAGCCGATCCCTCTTCGGTCGGTCGGATCGCGATGCCTAGAGTGTCGCCGCGCCGCGGCGCGACCGCAACCCGTTCCGCATCCCGTTCCCGTCGCACCGCCCCATGACCGCACGCCCGCCGCGCCGCCGCCCGTCCGCCCCGGTGCACCCCCGCGCCGCGCCGCGGGCGGTGACCGCGGCCGTGCTGCTGCTGACGGCCGCGTGGCTGCCGGCCTCGGGGCAGGTGCCGGGCGGCGCGCCCGGCGGCCCCGCGTTCGGCGGCGCCGCCGTCACGCCCCGGCCGGGCCCGTCGGCCCGGGGCCCGGTGATCCTCGACGAGCCCTACGAGCCCGGACCGCTGTTTCCCGACGACGGCCTCGCCTCCCCGGCTCCCCGCTACTCCGACGCCTTCGACGACCTCTGGGCGCCGCGCCCCTGGTCATGGCAGCTGCTTCCCAACAACCTCATCTACACGAGCTATCTCGCAGGCCCGAAGGAGCCGCGGCTCGGATCGGTCTGGTACGACGACACGGCGGCCGATCCCTTCAACCCGGCGATCAAGAACGGCTGGATGTGGGACATGACGGCGGGCGGTCGCGTCTCGATCCTCCGCTACGGCTCGGATCCCGTCCTCCATCCCCAGGGCTTCGAGATCCAGGTCGAGGGGGCGGCCTTCGTGCGGCTCGACCCGGGCGACCAGATCGACCTGCGGTCGAGCGACTACCGCTTCGGCATCCCGCTCGTGTTCGGCATCGGCCGCTGGCAGACGAAACTCGGCTACTACCACCTGAGCGCCCACCTCGGCGACGAGTCGCTGCTCAAGCACTTCTCCACATTCACGCGGGTCAACTACCTCCGCGACGCCGTCGTGTGGGGCAATTCCTACTACGTGTTCGACTGGATGCGGGTCTACGGCGACGTGGGCTACGCCTTCAACCAAGACGGCGGCTCCGAGCCTTGGGAGTTCCAGTTCGGCACCGAACTCATCCAGGCGCGGCCCACGGGCATCCACGGGGCCCCGTTCCTCGCCGTCAACGGCATGTCGCGCCAGGAACTCGACTGGGGGGGCAACGTCTGCGCGCAGGTCGGCTGGGCCTGGCGCGGCTGGCGGAGCGAACGGCTGCTCCGCATCGGATTCGAGTACCTCTACGGCTCCGACCCGCAGTACGAGTTCGTCTTCGCCAACCAGAACCGCTGCGGCGTGGGCGTCTGGTACGACTACTAGTTTCAAGCCTGCCGGGGCATGCCTGCAAAGCCCAAGCCGCTCGGCTTCGGGCCGGCACGAGTTCGCTCGCGTGCGGCGCAGCGCCGCGGCTCCTTCCGGACGGGGCAGCACGAGCTGAAACCACCGCCTCCGCGGAGCGCGTAGGTGCGGACTGGCAGTCTGCACACGGTCACCAACCACCCGGCATCGCGGTGGCCAGCCCGCCGAGCGTGACGTCAGACCTTCACGCGCTCCAGGTAGTCGCCGGTGCGCGTGTCGATCTTGATCGTGTCGCCCTGCTCGATGAAGGCCGGCACGAGCACCTCGGCGCCCGTCTCCAGCTTCACCGGCTTCGTGAGGTTCGTGGCCGTGTTGCCGCGGACCGACGGCTCGGCGTACTCGACCTTGAGCAGCATGTGGTTCGGCGGCTCCATCGAGATCGGGTTGCCGTTGTAGAGCAGCATCGAGCAGACGGTGCCCTCCTTGATCCACTTCCAGGCCTCGTCCACCTGCTCCTTCGAGAGCTCGTATTGCTCGTAGCTGGCGTTGTCCATGAACACGAACGACTCCCCCTGCTTGTAGAGGTACTGGGCCTCGATCGTGCTGATGTCGGCGGCGTCGAGCGAGTCGCCGCTCTTGTACGTGCGGTCGAGCACCGTGCCCCGGAGCAGGTTCCGCAGCTTGCACTTGTAGAGCGCCTGCCCCTTCCCCGGCTTCACGAAGTTGCACTCGATCATGATGTAGGGGTCGCCGTCGATCTGGACCTTGAGACCCTTCTTGAACTCGCTGGTGTTGTAGCCGGCCACGGGGACGTCCTCGGGTGAAGTGCGGTGCGGCTCGCGCGGACGCGGCGGGCGTTCCCGCCGCGGGCCGGCCGCCGTATCCTGCGAGTGGCCGCGGCCGCGCGAGTCCGCCAAGGGTGGCCCAGTCCCCGGGGCCTGTCAACTGCCGAGCGTCACCGCCATGCCCGAAGCCCTCCTCCCCGAGCCGTCTCCCGCGCTGCCGCACGACGGCGGCGCGCCGCGCTGGCGGCGGGAGCTCGCCGACGCCTTCCGCGACACCGGCGCGCTCAAGCGGTTTCTGGGGCTGCCCGACGCGGGACCGACCCCGGACGACCGCGGCTTCCCCCTGCTCGTGCCGCGGGCCTTCGCCGCCCGCATGCGGCGTGGCGACCCGCGCGACCCGCTGCTCCTGCAGGTGCTGCCGCGCGCCGAGGAAGGGGCGGACGTGCCGGGCTTCGGCGCCGACCCCGTGGGCGAGTCGGCCGCGGTCGCGGCGCCGGGGCTCGTGCGGAAGTACGCCGGGCGCGCGCTCGTGCTCGCGACCGGCGCCTGCGCCGTCCATTGCCGCTACTGCTTCCGCCGCGAGTTTCCCTACGCCGAGGCCGGCGCGCACCGGGCCGGCATCGAGGCCGCGCTCGACGCGATCGCGGCCGACGAGTCGATCGCCGAAGTGATCCTCTCCGGGGGCGACCCGCTGCTCGTGGACGACGGCGCACTCGGCCGCATCGTCGCGCGGCTCGACACGGTGCCCCACGTCCGCCGCCTGCGGATCCACACGCGTCTGCCGGTCGTGCTGCCCTCCCGCGTCACCGACGCCCTGGCGGCGATCCTCGCCGGCGCGCGGCCGGCGGTGGTGGTCGTCATCCACGCCAACCACGCCGCCGAGCTCGACGCCGACGTGGCCGCCGCCCTGTGCCGGCGGGCCGCCGCCCGCTGCCGCCTGCTCAACCAGGCGGTGCTGCTCGCGGGCGTCAACGACTCCGCCGCCGCGCTGCGGGAACTGTCCGAGCGGCTCGTGGACCTCGGCGTGCTCCCGTATTACCTCCACCTCCTCGACCGGGTGCGCGGGGCGGCGCACTTCGAGGTGTCCGAGGCGACCGCCCTCGCGCTGCATCGTGAGCTCCGCGACACGCTGCCGGGCTATGCCGTGCCGCGCCTCGCCCGCGAGGCCCCCGGCGAGCCGGCGAAAACCTGGCTGGCATGACGGCGGTCTCGACGCCCCCTACACTGACGCGACACGATCTCGAGGAGCCGACACGATGAGATACCTGATCGGAGTGGACGGGTCGCCGAAGTCGCTGGAGGCGGTGCGGCTGGTGGGGCGGCTTGCCGATCCGGCCGCCGATGCCGTCGCCATCTGCTTCTCCCCGCTGGAGCTCGAACGGCAGCTGCCGGGCCAGCCCCGCGAGATGGTCGATGGCGCGGTCGCCGCCCTGTTCGAGGAGGTGTGCGGCCTGCTCCCGAAGGGCCTGGCGTGCACCCCGGAACGGCTCCGCATCGAGCAGCCCGCCGCCATGGCCCTGCTCGACACCGCGGGCACCTGGGGGGCCGACGTCCTCGTGGTCGGCGCCCGCGGCCACGGCACGGTCGAGGGCTTCATCCTCGGGAGCGTGTCGCGGGCGGTGGTGCACGGCGCGCACCTGCCCGTGCTCGTCGCCCGGTCGGTGCCGCCGGTGGCCCGCGGCCCCCACGTGCTCGTCGGCCACCATCCCGCGAGCGCCGCCGCGATCACCGCCGCGCTCGCCCGCATCCACTGGCCCGATGGCACCGAGGGCCGCGTGATCGGCGTCACCGAGTCGCTGCTCGCCGGCCCACTGCCCGCGTGGGTGGAGAAGCGCGTCCGCGACCCCGACACCGCGGCCATCGCCCGCGCCTGGCAGCAGGAGCACGACGCCGAGATGCAGGCGCTCGGCGGCACGCTCGCGGCGTTCGCCGCGGGACTGCCCGACCCCTTCCGCGGCCACGAGCCGATCGTCGCCGAGGGCAACCCTGCCGAGCAGATCATGAAGCGGGCCGCGGCCGATCACGTCGATCTCGTCGTCGTCGGCCGCACGCCGACCGACGCGGTGTCCCGCTGGCTGCTCGGCAGCACGTCGGAAGCCGTCCTCACGCGGGCCACCGCCAGCGTGCTGATCGTGCCGGTGGAGCGGAAGGGCTAGCCGCGCCCGCGGTGGCGCGCCACGAAGGCGGCGTAGTCGCGCGGCGTGTCGATGCCACGGGCGGCGTGCGCGATGGCGGCCGCCGCGATCGGGATGCCGGCCTCGATCGCCTTGAGCTGCTCGAGGCTCTCGTGGGCCGCCAGCCGCGACTCGGGCAGCGTGTTCCAGCGCTCGAGCACCGTGCGGCGATACGCATAGAGCCCGACGTGCTGCCAGTAGAGCGGCGGCTCGGCGGCGAGCAGCGACTCCGACCAGTCGCGTGCTGCGGGCACGGCCGCACGGCTGAAGTAGACGGCCCGCCACGCGCCGGGCGCGGCACCGGCCGCGCCGCGCCACGGCGTGAGCACGGCCTTCACGGCGGCCGGGTCGTGGAGGTCTTCCGCCCGCCGGAGCGGCGTGACGAGCGTGGCCACGCCCGCCTCCGGGCAGCGGTCGAGCAGGTCCACGGCCGCGTCGATCGCGGCCGGATCGAGCTCGGGCTCGTCCCCCTGCACGTTGACGATCACATCGGCGGCCCCGAGCATCGGCAGCGCCTCGACGATCCGCGCGGTGCCGCTCGGCGCCTCCGGCGACGTCATGATCGCCTCGCCACCGAAGCCGTGGACGGCGGCGGCGATCTCGTCGCTGTCGGTCACCACGACGGCCCGCGCCGCCCGCCGCGATCCGAGTGCCGCCCGCCACGTGTGCTCGACGAGCGGCCTGCCCGTCTCGGCGAGCAGCATCTTCCGCGGCAGCCGCGTGCTCGAGAGCCGCGCGGGAATCGCGATGATGACGGAAGAGTTCACGAGGGGCTCGCTATCGGCGCGGGTGAGGAGCAGGCCGAGATTGTTACCAGTCCGCATGCTGTTCGTCTGCGCGGCGCCGCGTTCGGAACACTTGGTCAACTCGCCCAACCGGCTCGGGACTGCCCACACCCTCTCGCCGGACGCTCGCGGTGGCGGACGTGTGCTGCTTGACGGCAGCAATGCCCACCTCGCCTCTCCCTCTGGGAGAGGCCGGCCGCAGGCCGGGTGAGGGTGCTGATGAAGCTGCGCAGAGTCCCTGCACCCTCACCCCGGCCCTCTCCCCGAGGGAGAGGGAGATACCGCGACCCTCGTGCCGTCACCCCAGCCGGGCGTGCGCCTCGAGGAGGAGCTCCTCGGTCTCGTCCCACCCGATGCAGCCGTCGGTGACGGAGACGCCGTAGGCGAGCTTCGTGCGGTCGGCCGAGGCCTCCTGGCTGCCGGCGGCCAGGTTGCTCTCGAGCATCATCCCCACGATCGAGCGCTCGCCGGCCACCCGCTGGGCGAGCACGTCGCGCCACACGATCGACTGCCGGCGGTGGTCCTTGCCCGAGTTGGCGTGGCTGCAGTCCACGATCACGCGGACCGGCAGACCGGCCGCCTCGAGCCGCCGGCGGGCCTCCTGCACGACCTCGGGCGAGTAGTTCGAGCCGCTGCGGCCGCCGCGGAGCATGAGCACGCCCCAGGGGTTGCCCGTGGTCGAGACGACGGCCGTGCCGCCGTCGTTGTCGATGCCGAGGAAGCTGTGGGGCGTGCGGGCGGCCTGCATGGCGTCCACCGCGGCCTGGAGCGAGCCGTCGGTGGAGTTCTTGAAGCCCACCGGCATCGACAGGCCGCTGGCCATCTGGCGGTGGGTCGGGCTCTCCGTCGTGCGGGCGCCGATGGCGCCGAGCACGATCGTGTCGGCGATGTACTGCGGCGTGATCGGCTCCAGGAATTCCGTGGCCGTGGGCAGCCCCAGGCGGGCGATCTCGATGAGCAGGCCGCGGGCGAGCCGCAGGCCGGTGGCCACGTCGAACGTGCCGTCGAGGTGCGGATCGTTGATGAGACCCTTCCAGCCGACGGTCGTCCGCGGCTTTTCGAAGTAGACCCGCATGATGACGAGCAGGCGGTCGGACACCCGCCCGGCGAGAGCGTGCAGACGGGCGGCATAGTCACGGGCCGCGTCGAGGTCGTGGATCGAGCAGGGGCCCACCGCGGCCACGAGCCGGGGATCGCTGCCGTCGAGCACGCGTTCGACCGCATGCCGCCCCTCGACGATCGTGCGCGTGGCGGCGGCGTCGAGCGGCAGGAGCGCGCAGAGTCGCGCCGGCGGCACGAGCGGCTCGAGGCTGCGGATCCGCAGGTTCGACGTCGATTCGGACGCGGCGGCGGGCGGCCGCGCGGTGGCGCTCTCCATGCCGCAACTCTACATCATGGAAATGCCCGCCCAAGGGCCGCGAGAATTGACCGTCCCGCCGCCCGCTGGTTCAATTCGGTTCCGGAAACGGCCGCCCTCCCGCCCGCGCGGAGGCCCGGCGGCCGCAGGAGGTCGGCACCGGCGGACGGGAAGGAGCTCGCGGCGTGACGAAGCACGTGTTCGTGACCGGCGGAGTGGTGAGCTCGCTGGGCAAGGGGCTCACCTCCGCCTCCATCGGCATGCTCCTCGAGGCCCGCGGCCTGCGGGTGAGGATGCAGAAGCTCGACCCCTACATCAACGTCGATCCGGGCACGATGAGCCCGTACCAGCACGGCGAGGTCTACGTGCTCGACGACGGGAGCGAGACCGACCTCGACCTCGGTCACTACGAGCGGTTCACCTCCACGCACCTCACCCGCGAGTGCAACTACACGACGGGGCAGATCTACCTGTCGGTGATCAACAAGGAGCGGCGCGGCGAGTTCCTCGGCAAGACGGTTCAGGTGATCCCCCACATCACCAACGAGATCAAGGACGTCGTCCTGCGGCTCGCCTCCGCCGACACCGACGTGGTGATCACCGAGATCGGCGGCACGGTGGGAGACATCGAGAGCCTGCCGTTCCTGGAGGCGATCCGGCAGATCCCGCTCGAGGTGGGGCGCGAGAACTGCATGTTCATCCACCTCACGCTCGTGCCCTACCTCAAGGCGGCCGGCGAATTGAAGACCAAGCCCACGCAGCACTCCGTGGGCATCCTCCGCCAGATCGGCATCCAGCCCGACGTGCTCGTGTGCCGCACCGAGCGGCCGATCGACGTCTCCGACCGGGAGAAGATCGCCCTCTTCTGCAACGTGCCGGTCGATGCCGTGATCGAGGAGCGCGACAAGGACTTCTCGATCTACGAGGTGCCGCTGTCGCTGCAGTCGAACCGGATCGACGAGCTGATCCTCAAACGCTTCGGCCTGCAGGCCCGGGCGGCCGACCTCGAGGAGTGGCACGAGATCCTCCACCGGCTGCGGAACCCCGAGCACGAGGTGTCGATCGCGCTCGTGGGCAAGTACGCCGAGCACCGCGACGCCTACAAGAGCATCTACGAGGCGCTCGACCACGGCGGCATCGCCTGCCGCACGCAGGTCCGCGTGCAGCCGATCAAGAGCGAGGACATCGAGCGGGAGGGGGCCGAGCGGCTCCTGGCCGGCTTCGACGGCCTGCTCGTGCCGGGGGGCTTCGGCGAGCGGGGCATCGAGGGGAAGGTGGAGGCGATCCGGTTCGCGCGGGAGCGGCGGCTGCCGTTCCTGGGCATCTGCCTGGGGATGCAGTGCGCGGTGATCGACGTGGCCCGCCACTGCGCCGGCCTCGACGGCGCCCACTCGACCGAGTTCGCCCGCAACACGCCGCACCCGGTGATCTGCCTCATGGACGAGCAGCACGGGGTGGTGGACAAGGGGGGCACGATGCGGCTCGGCGCCCAGCCCTGCGTGCTCGCCGAGGGCACGCGGGCGTCATCGGCCTACGGGACGACGCGGATCACGGAGCGGCACCGGCACCGCTACGAGTTCAACCCGAGGTACCGCGACGCCCTCGAGCGGGCCGGCCTCGTGATCGCCGGCACGAGCCCCGACGGCGGCCTCGTGGAGATCGTGGAACTCGCCGATCATCCGTGGTTCGTGGCCGTGCAGTTCCACCCCGAGTTCAAGAGCAAGCCCACGGCCGCCCATCCGCTGTTCGCCGGCCTCGTGGCCGCGGCCGTGGAGCGCCACGCGGGCAGCGCCTGGGTCGCGGAGGCATAGGCGCACGATGACCGACGAGCCCGCATCCCAGGCCGATGACCGCGCCCCGCCGGCCACGTTCGAGTTTCTCGTCCACACGCTCTTCACCCAGGCGCTGATGGCGCTGGGCCGCATCCCGAATCCCATCACGAAGCAGAGCCACAAGAACCTCGCCACCGCCCGGCACTTCGTGGACACCCTGACGATGCTCGCCGAGAAGACGCGGGGCAACCTCACGGACGACGAGCGGCGGCTGCTCGAGGAGGTCCAGCACCAGCTGCGGATGCAAGTCCTCGCGGAGCAGCCGTGATGCGGCCGATGCGGGCGATCCTGGTGGCGACGGTCCCCTGCCTGGCATGCCACGCGGCGGTCGCCGAGGTCGGGCTCGAGCGCCGCGACGACCGCGTGGACGTGACGATCGACGGCGAGCCCTTCACGTCCTACGTGTTCGCCGGCCACCGCAAGCCGATCCTGTTTCCGGTGCATGGACCGGGGGGCGCGGCGATGACGCGGTCGTGGCCGATCGTCGAGGGCGTGGCGGGCGAGGCCCACGACCACCCGCACCACGAATCGATCTGGTTCACCCACGGTTCGGTCAACGGCGTGGACTTCTGGACGTCGCACCCGCGGGCGGGCGGGCCCGGGCTGCGGGCGGAGAACAGGATCGAGCAGGAGGGGATCGTGAAGGCCGAAGGGGGCGCGGAGGGCGTCCTCGAGACGCGGAACCGCTGGGTGCGGGCGGACGGCACGGTCGTCTGCACCGACACCCGCCGGCTCGTCTTCGCGGGGAGCGGTGGCAGGCGCACGATCGACCACGCGATCACCATCCACGCCGACCACGGCCCGGTGACGTTCGGCGACACGAAGGAGGGCACGCTGGCCCTGCGGGTGGCGACGCCGCTGCAGTTGAAGGACGTCGCCGGCTCGACCGGGGCCGCCGGCCACTGCGTGAACTCCGCGGGTGATCGTGACGCCGACGTCTGGGGCAAGCGGGCCCGCTGGGTTGATTACCGGGGAACCATCGCCGGCCGCCCGGTCGGCGTCGCCGTGCTCGACCATCCCGACAACCTCCGGCACCCGACCCACTGGCACGCCCGCGACTACGGCCTCGTGGCGGCCAACCCCTTCGGACTGCACGACTTCGGCGGGGGGGAAAAGGGCGCCGGCGACCACGTGATACCAGCCGGAGGCTCCCTGACGCTCCGCCATCTGCTCGTGTTCCACGCGGCCGACGCCGCCGCCGCGGACATCGACGGCATCTGGCGGCGGTGGGCGGGCGCGGACACCCCGGCTCCATCCCGTCGGGAGGCGGCGCCATGACCGCGGAACTGCTCGACGGCCGCGCCCTTGCCACCCGCATCGAGGACTCGCTCCGCTCCGAGGTGGACACACTGCGGCGGCTCGGCGGCCGGCCGCCCCGGCTGGTGGTGGTGCTCGTCGGCGACTTGGCGGCCAGCGCGTCGTACGTGAAGAGCAAGGCGGCCGCGGCGGCGCGGGTGGGCGTGGACGCCGAGGTCGTCAGCGTGCCGGCGACGGCCGACACCGCCGCCCTCGTGGCCCTCGTGCGGTCGATCGCGGCCGACGAGCAGTTCCGCGGTCATGGCGCCGCCTCCCGACGGGATGGAGC
>JBJTJO010000258.1:0-3564 GCA_046095965.1 Planctomycetaceae bacterium | reverse complement strand
CGACGCCGACCTCCGACACGAGGCCGTTCGCGTCGCCGCCACAGCCTGCCCCGAGGCCGAGTTTCGGCGGCTGGCGGCGCCGCTCGTCGACGACCCGTCGCCCCGCGTCCGCGCCGCCCTTGGCGACGCCGCGACGCCACTTCTGGAAAAACTCACCGCCGACCCCGCCGCCGACCTGCGGCACGAGGCGATCCGCGTGGCTGCGACGGTCTGCTCCGAGGCCGACTTCCGCCGGCTCGCCGCGCCGCTCGTGGACGACCCGTCGCCCCGCGTGCGGGCGGCCCTCGGTGACGCGCTGCGGCGCATCCCCGTGACGTCGCCCGACACGGTGGCGCTCCTCGTGCGGTTTGGCTGCGGCCCCGCTCAGGGCGATCCCTGGACCGTCTACGCACGCGACTTCGAGCGGTATCTTGCCCGCTGGGCGATGGAGAAGCACGCCGCCGCAGTGGCCGCGTTCCTGGCCTCCCCCGCGGCCCGCGATCTGCCTGCGGAGAACCGGCTTCTCGCCACGCTGGCCCCCCTCGATCCCCGGGCTTGCGCGGCGGCGCTGGCACGACTGCTTCCCGACCTCGGTCGCGCACCCCAGTCCGAGGAGATCCGTCTCCTCGCCTCGCAGGCAGCGGTACCGGAGGTGGCGGCAATCCTGGAGCGGTATGTCCGGGATCCGCGGTCGCGCGCGGCCGCGATTGCCGCGGTCCTCAAGCATCGGACCGCCATCGACTCGAGCGCCTTCGCACCGATCATGTCGCAGGCCGCGACCGACCTGCTCGCCGTCGGCACACCCGCGGACCGGACGCTGGGGCTCGAGGTCGCCGGTGCGTTCAAACTCAAGGCTCTTGCTCCGCAGGTGTCAACGCTGCTGGCCGACGCCGCGGCTCCCGCGGACCTCAAGCGTGCCGCGCTCCGCTGCCTGCGCGAGCTGGGGGCCATGTCGGGCGACACAGGCCGCGCCGTGCTCGCCGCGGCAGCGGGCGACCGGCAGATGCGGGCAGAGGTGCTCGGAGCCTGGGCCGAGTCGCGCGACGCGGCGGCCTGCCGCGGCCTTCTGGCCGCCTGGGACGACCTCGGCTTCGCGGAGCGGCAGGCAGCCGCCGCTGCCCTTGCACGGCATCGCGAGGGTGCGGCCGCGCTCGTGGCGGCCATGGCCGCCGACGACCTCGAGCCGGCGAGCCTGCCAATCACGGTCGTCGCCGACATGCGGGCGGTGCTCGGAACCGATCCGGCACTCGAGCGGATCTGGACGGATCTCACGTCGGGTGCGCCGGCGGTGCTGCGGCTCACCGGCGGAGACGCCGACGCCGCCGCGACGGTGTCGCTCGACGGCCCGTTCACGGTCGAGGCCTGGGTGAACCTCGACGCGCCGATCGGCAACCAGGACAGCCTCCTGGCCGCCGACGGGGTCTGTGACATGAATTTTCACGGCGGTCAATTCCGCATCTGGACGAAGCCGCTCGGTGACATCCTGGTGGCGAAGGCCACGACGGCGCCCGGCACGTGGATGCATTACGCGGTCACCCGCGATGCCGACGGCGTGCTCACGCTCTACGTCAATGGTGAGCTCGACACCGTGGGCCGTGTTCGCGATACCACGGCGTATGGCGGCCTGCGGATCGGCCACAGCACGTCGCAGGGAGCCGGCACGCAGGGCCGCATCGCCGAGTTCCGGGTCTGGAAGCAGCCGCGGACGGCCGACGAGATCCGCGCCGACTTCGACCGCAGTTACGCCGGCGACGGCGCCCGCCCGCCGAGCCTCGTCTCGTTCCACGGCGGCGTCGCGAGGGGCGACCTGGCCGGGAAGGCCCGGATCGAGCCGGCGCTCGACGCGCCGAAGCTCGTGACGCAGGCCGACGCTGCGGCCCGCGCGGAGAAGTTCGCCCGGTTCCGCGCGCTGGCAGAGAAGCCCGGCGATGCCGCCCGGGGCCAGGCCCTGTTCACGACCCGCTGCCTCACCTGCCACCAGCAGGGCGGTCAGGGCGGGAAGATCGGCCCGACGCTCGACGGGGTCGGACTCACCGGCGTCGAGGCCATCCTCCGTAACGTGCTCACGCCGAACGCGGCGATGGAGGGGGGCTACCGCAATTTCCGCGTCGTCACGCGGGACGGGCGCGTGGTCCAGGGGCTGCTCGTCTCGCAGGACGCCGACGCGATCGTGATCCGCCAGCCCGACGCGGCCGACATCCGCGTCGCGGCCGCCGACGTGAGCCAGGCCGGGTTCACGGGCATCTCGATCATGCCCGAAGGCCTGCTCGAGTCGCTCCAACCCGAGGAGGTGTCGGACCTGTTCGCCCACCTCGAGTCGCTGCAGGCAGCCCCGGCGAAGCGGTAGCCGCCACGACTCAGAGCCCGAAGGCCCGGCGCAGCACCGCGAGCGACTGCTCCCCCTGCTCCGCCGCCACGACCACGTTGAGCCGCACCTCGCTCGTGCTCACGAGGTCGATGTTCACGCCCGCATCGGCGAGCGGCTTGAAGAGCCGGTCGGCCACCCCCGCATGGCTGCGGATGCCGACGCCCGTGATCGAGAGCTTGGCGACGTGCGGCACGTCGGCGGCCGCCGCGCCGCGGGTCGCGGAGATCTTGCGGCCCACCTCGATCGCCCGGTCGCGATCGGCCGCCGGCACCGTGAACGACAGCTCCGCGACGCCGTCCCGCGGATTGCTCTGCACGATCATGTCCACGTTGAGCCCGGCGCGCCCCGCCTCCTCGAAGACGTCGGCCGCCACCCCCGGCCGGTCGGGCAGCCGCGTGAACGTGACGAGCGCCTGTGACGAGTCGAGGGTGCAGTCCTCGACGGCGAGGTCCTCCATGCCCTCGAGGCGGCGCACCACCTCCAGCGGGCTCGACTTCGTGGGCCGGGCCGGCTGGGCGCCGCCGTCGCCACCCGCCCCCTCCAGGCCGAACGCCTTGTGCACCGCCTTCACGGCGGCTGCGCCGTCCCGGCGGTCGATGAGTGCCGAGATCTTGATCTCGCTCGTGGTGATCATGTGGACGTTGATGCCCTCGCGGGAGAGCGCGGAGAACATCCGGCCGGCCACGCCCTCGGCATGCTCCATGCCCACGCCGACGACCGACACCTTCGCGACCGCGTCGTCGTGACTCACGGCCGTCGCGCCGAGCGCACGGGCCACGCGGCCGGAGAGTTCGAGGGCGTCGGCGAGGTCGTCACCCGGCACCGTGAACGAGATGTCGGCGCGGCCCCCCTGCCCCAGGTTCTGCACGATCATGTCCACGGCGATGCCCGACGCCGCGAGCTGCGAAAACAGCGCGTGGCTCGAGCCGGGCTGGTCGGGCACGTTCTCGAGCGTGATCCGCGCCTCGTCCTTCGCGAGCGCCACGCCGCTCACCGGCCGCGGCGCCGCGCGGCCCGCGTCGAGGATCAGCGTGCCGGGCACGTCGCGGAAGCTCGACCGCACGAGCACCGGCACCCCGAACTTCTTGGCGAACTCGATGCTTCGGGGGTGCATCACGCCGGCCCCGAGGCTCGCGAGCTCGAGCATCTCGTCGTAGCTGATCGAGGGGAGTCGGGCGGCCTCGGGCAGGATCCGCGGGTCGGTCGTGTAGACGCCG
>JBJTJO010000257.1:0-3178 GCA_046095965.1 Planctomycetaceae bacterium | reverse complement strand
ACCACGGATCAAAAACTCTTCGACGAGGTGCTCGGCAGCCGGGGCGTGAGCCGCGCCAACTACGCCAACCGCGCCGTGAGCGTGGGCAACCACCTCGAGGAGATCGTGCAGGCGATCGAGCTCTATGGCTGAGCCCACGGCCCCCCTCCGCCTCGTCGTGCACGGTGCCGCGGGCCGCATGGGGCAGCGCGTCGTGGCCTGCGCCGCGGGCGAGTGGACGCTCGTGGGGGCGATCGAGCGGCCGGGGCACCCGCGGGCCGGCGCCGACGCCGGCGTGCTCGCCGGGATCCCGGCGGCCGGCGTGGTGGTGGCCGACTCCTGGTCCTGCCCCGCCGACGCGGTGATCGACTTCTCGCTCCCTGAGGCGGTGGCCGGGATCGTGGCGGCGTGCGTGGCGAAGCGGGTGCCGCTCGTGGTGGCCACGACCGGCCTCGGCGACGCCGAGCACGCGGCGATCCGATCGGCCGCGACGACGATCCCGATCCTCCAGTCGCCGAGCATGAGCCTGGCGGTGAACATCTCGATGGACCTCGTCGGCCGCGCGGCGGCGCTCCTGGCCCGCGTGGGCGGCCGCACCGACGTGGAGATCATGGAGACGCACCACCGCCACAAGGAAGACTCGCCGAGCGGCACGGCGCTCAAGTTCGGCGCCATCGTCCGCGAGGGGATGGGGCAGTCCCGCGAGGTCCACGGCCGCTCGGGCCGGCCCGGGGCCCGGCCGGCCGACGAGATCGGCTACCATGCCGTCCGCGCCGGCGACAATCCCGGCGAGCACACGATCCTGTTCGGCATGGACGGCGAGTCGTTCTCCGTGAACGTGCGGGCCACGAACCGCGACTGCTACGCGCGGGGCGCGCTGGCCGCGGCCCGGTTCCTGGTCGGGAAGCCCGCCTGCCTCTACTCGATGCGCGACGTCCTCGGCATCGCCTGAGGGCGACCGGCCCGCCGCCGGGTCACTCGCCGATGTCCTCGTTCCAGAGGTCGGGGTGCCGGGTCATGAACTCGCGCATGAGTTCGATGCAGCGCGCGTCGTTCACGACCGTGAGGCTCACGCCCCGCGACACGAGGTGCTCCTCGTCCCCCAGGAACGAACGGTTCTCGCCGATCACGACCCTCGGGATCCCGTAGAGCAGGATCGCGCCCGAGCACATCGGGCAGGGGGAGAGCGTCGTGTAGATAGTGCATTCGCGGTAGAAGCGCGCCGGCCGCCGGCCGGCGTTTTCGAGCGCGTCCATCTCGCCGTGGAGCACCGTGCTGCCCCGCTGCACGCGGCGGTTGTGGCCGCGGCCCACGATCCGCCCATCGTGCACGAGCACCGAGCCGATCGGGATGCCCCCCTCGGCGAGCCCCTGCTCCGCCTCCGCGATCGCCGCCTGCAGGAACGGGTCCATGGGATGCCTCCTGGAAGGCCGCATCCTACCGCCGCAGGGCCGGATTGGCGCAGAATGGGAAACTGTTCCCGATCCCGCAGGAGCATCCCGTGGCACGCCCGTCGCTCGAACGCTTCCTCCAGCACGTCTCCGACCGCGACCCGGGTCAGCCCGAGTTCCTGCAGGCGGTCACCGAGGTGATGAAAAGCCTCTGGCCGTTCGTCGGGAAGAACCCCCGCTACGCCGAGGAGGGCCTGCTCGACCGCATCGTCGAGCCGGATCGGGTGGTGACGTTCCGCGTCGCGTGGGTGGACGACCGCGGCCGCGTGCAGGTGAACCGCGGCTCCCGCATCCAGCACAGCATGGCCATCGGCCCCTACAAGGGCGGCATCCGCTTCCACCCGTCGGTCAACCTCTCGGTGCTCAAGTTCCTGGCCTTCGAGCAGACATTCAAGAACGCGCTCACGACGCTGCCCCTCGGGGGCGGCAAGGGGGGCGCCGACTTCGACCCCAAGGGCAAGAGCGCGGGCGAGGTGATGCGGTTCTGCCAGGCCTTCCTCACCGAGCTCTACCGCCACGTGGGCGCCGACACCGACGTGCCGGCGGGCGACATCGGCGTGGGCGGCCGCGAGGTGGGCTACATGGTCGGCATGTACAAGAAGCTCGCCAACCGCGCCGACTGCGCGTTCACCGGCAAGGGGCTGAGTTTCGGCGGCTCGCTCATGCGGCCGGAGGCCACCGGCTACGGCACGGTCTACTTCGCCGAGGAGATGCTGAAGACGCGGGGCCGCGACTTCGCGGGGCTGCGCGTGGGCGTGTCGGGCGCGGGCAACGTGGCCCTGCACGCGGTGCAGAAGGCGATGGCGCTCGGCGCGAAGGTGGTCACGGTCTCCGACTCCGACGGCCTGGTGGTGGACGAGCAGGGCTTCACGCCCGAGAAGCTCGCCCTGCACATGGAGGTGAAGAGCGACCGGGCCGGCCGGGTTGCGGCCTACGCCGAGCGGGTGGGGGCCCGGTACGAGGCGGGGGCGCGGCCGTGGGGCGTGCCCATGGACGTGGCGCTGCCCTGCGCCACGCAGAACGAGCTCGACGCCGGGGACGCCGCGACACTCGTGAAGAACGGGGTGCAGTGCGTGGCCGAGGGGGCGAACATGCCGACGACGATCGAGGCGGCGCAGGTGTTCGAGCAGGCCGGCGTGCTCTACGCGCCGGGCAAGGCGAGCAACGCCGGCGGCGTGGCGACCTCGGGCCTGGAGATGAGCCAGAACGCGCTGCGGCTCTCCTGGTCGGCGGCGGAGGTCGATGCCCGGCTCCACGTCATCATGTGCGACATCCACCGGGCCTGCGTCCGGCACGGCACGCGGCCGGACGGCACGGTGAGCTACGTGGACGGCGCGAACATCGCCGGCTTCGTGAAGGTGGCCGACGCGATGCTGGCCCAGGGAGTGGTGTGAGACGGCCACCGCGCGGAGGTGGCGTCGGATGTCCGGTGTAGGTGCAGGTTGTTCAACCTGCACCCGGTCGCGACCGGCGCAGGGGCGGACTTGTGGTGAGCGACGTTGATTGGCCACCGCGAGGCTGGGTGGCTGGTGACCGGGTGCAGACTGCCAGTCTGCACCTACGCGCTGCGCGGAAGCGGAGCCGTGCGTGCCGCGGAAGCGGAGCCGTGCGTGCCGCGGAGGCGGAGGCGTGTGTGGCGCGGAGGCGGAGGCGTGTGTGCATGCCGCTGCGTGGAGGCGGCGTCGGATGTCCGGTGTAGGTGCAGGTTGTTCAACCTGCACCCGGTCGCGACCGGCACAGGGGCGGAC
>JBJTJO010000256.1:0-2557 GCA_046095965.1 Planctomycetaceae bacterium | reverse complement strand
CTCGACCATCCGGGGGTGGTGCCCGTCTACGGCCTGGGGCAGGGGGCCGACGGCCGGCCCTTCATCGCCATGCGGTTCATCGAGGGGCGGACGCTCACGTCCGCGATCGATGACTTCCACGCGTCGCGCCACGCGTCGGCCGCAGATCGGCGCCGCGAGCTCAACCGGCTGCTCGGCCACCTCGTCGCCGCCTGCAACACCGTGGCCTACGCCCACTCCCGCGGCATTCTCCACCGCGACATCAAGCCCGACAACATCATGATCGGCCGCTTCAACGAGACCCTCGTCGTCGATTGGGGACTCGCCGTGCCGATCACCCGCGACGCCCGGGCCAGGTCCTCGGGCGAGCACACGCTGCACCTCTCGGCCGACAGCGGCGGGTCGGCAAGCAGCCGCGCGGCCGCGGGGACGGTCGGCTACGTAAGCCCGGAGGCGACGCGCGAGGGCCAGCCCGACATCGACGCCCGCAGCGATGTCTACAGCCTGGGCGCGACCCTCTACCACGTGCTCACCGGGCGCCGCGCGATCCGGGGCGCGCCCGACACCCGGGTGGTGGCGGCGATCCGCGCGGGCGACCTCCCCGCGCCGCGCGAGGTTTCCCCCGGGGTGCCGCGGAACCTCGACGCCGTGTGCCGCACCGCGATGGCTGCGGTGCCCGCCGCGCGCTACGCGACCCCGCTCGACCTGGCGGCCGACCTCGAGGCCTGCATCGCCGACGAGCCTGTTTCCGTGCTGCGGCAGACGTTCGTGGACCGCCTGCGACGCGGGGCCCGCAGCCATCGCGTCGCCGTCGCGGCGGCCCTCCTCGGGCTGGCGGCCACGGCGGTGGTGGGCCTGTTCTCGGCCATCTGGCTGCGGCAGCAGGCGGTGCGGGTGCAGGCGGCCAACCGCGACAGCCTGCGACTCGCGGCGAGCTTCGCCGCCCAGACCGTGGCCGGCGAGATCGACGTCCGCTGGCGGATCCTCGAGTCGTTGGCCGGGAAGGCGGAGTGCGCGCGGCTGCTCGTGGCGGCCGCGGCCGAGCCCGACGCGAAGTCATGGCCGGAACTGCAGGCGTGGCTCGCGGCCCGGCAGGGGGACTACGTGGACCTCAACGCGGACAGCTGGTTCATCACCGATGCGCGGGGCATCCAACTCGCCCGCTTCCCGGCCGGCGGCTCGTCGATCGGGGGCGACTTCTCGGGCCGCGACTACTTCCACGGGCTCGGCGACGAGGCGCCCGCGGGCGAACGGCCGGCGCCGATCCGCGCGCCGCACATCTCGACCTCGTACGTGAGCACGAGCGACCAGCGGCTCAAGATCGCCTTCACGGTGCCCGTGTGGGCGGCCGACGATCCCGAGCACGCCCGCTCACCCGTCGGCGTGATCGGCATCTCGGCGCCGGCGGGTGGCTTCCGCATCCTGCACCGGGGGCTCTCGTCGGGCCAGGTCGGCGTGCTCGTGGACGTGCGCGAGGTGCGGGGGGGCGGCGACCGGCGGCCCGGCGAGATCCTCCACCATCCGGACCTGCGGGCCGAGCAGATCAAGGACATCGCGGGCGACGAGGCGCCCCGCGCCCAGTACCTCGACGCCGCGATCACGGCCCGGCTGCAGGCCCTGCGGAAGGTGAGGGCCGCGTCGTTCGCCGACCAGCTCGACGCGGCCGGCACGGTGCCGGGGATCGCGACCGTGCTCGAGGATTTTTCGGGCGTCCTGCCGGGCGACCGCCCCGGCTCGTGGTTCGTGGCCTTCGAGCCGGTGATCATCGCCGGCCGGCCGCCGGAGCTCCGCGACCCCGGGCTCGCGGTCCTCGTCCAGCAGCGGGCCGAGTGAGCGGAGGCCGCCGCCTCAGGACGAGGCCTCGGCCTCCCACGCCTTGCGGATGAGATCGAGTTTCCGCGTGACCGTCCGCGTCACGACGCCCAGCTTCTCGGCGATCTCGTCGGACGTGTAGCCCTCGAGCCGCATGACCGCGATCCGGCGGAGCGACTCGTCGGGCAGCAGGTCGAGCAGCCGCTGGCAGTTCTCGGCGATCATCGCCTCCATCTCGGGGCTCGCCGCCGCCCCCGCGACGCCACCGATGCCGGCGGCCGGCCCGTCACCGGCCCCGAGAAACACCGACTCCCCACGGAGCGCGCCACCGCCGCGCTTCTGCGACCGCTCGCGGCGGGCGGCGGCAACCGCCTTGCGGGACGTGATCGTGAGGAGCAGCCGCCACAACTCCCCGCGGTCGGCGAGGGAGAACCGACCGGCCGCCAGGCCCTCGTAGAAGCTGAACATCGCGCTGGCCGCGACGTCGTCCTCGCCGCTGACGCGGCGCACCTTCGGGGCGAGCCGGTGGCGGGCGAAGTCCACGAGTTGGCCGAAGTAGCGATCCCAGACGCGGGCCTGGGCGGCGGCGTCGCCGCGGCCGGCGTCGGCGATCCAGCACGTCACGTCGTCGGGCTCGGGAGGCCGATCACGACCGGCCGGGGCAGGGGGCATGGCGGCTCGTCCGGAGGGGTTTTCGACCTCGACACCCGCGGGTAGCAGACGGGGGGGGGAACGCGGGCGCAGGGGGTGAACCGGGGGCCTGGGA
>JBJTJO010000255.1:0-5023 GCA_046095965.1 Planctomycetaceae bacterium | reverse complement strand
GGCCGGGCCCCGGTGGCGGTGGAGGTCGCCGGCCGGCGCGTGGCCCCGACGATCTGCTACGAGACCGCCTCCAGCAGCATCGCCCCCGCGACCACCACGCACGCCCCAGGCGCCACACTCCCCGCCGCCAGCCACGGGCTCCTCCGTCCGTCCGGCCAGACGGCCACCCGCAGGGGCGCGGTGGACCGCCGCGGGCCGCGGGCCAGGAGCCGCCCGCAGCCGTCGATCGCCGCGGAGAACCCGGTGTTCGCCGCGATCACGACCGGCGTGCGGACCTCGACGGCCCGGAAGACCGACGCCACGAGGTGCATGTCGAGTTCGCTCGACCCCCAGAACCAGCCGTCGTTGGTGAGATTCACGATCACGTCGGGCCGACCGTCCCATGTCTCGAGCCGGTTCACGAGCGACCGCACCGCCCCCGGCAGGGCGGTCTCGTAGCAGATCGTCGGGGCCACGCGCCGGCCGGCGACCTCCACCGCCACCGGGGCCCGGCCCGCCGTCAGGCCGCCGGGGAGCGGCGTCAATCGGTAGAGAAACGGGAACCGATCGGCCAGCGGCACGTACTCGCCGAACATGACAGGGTGCATCTTGTCATAGCACGCCAGTGGGCTGCCCGTGGCGTCCAAGAAGAGCGCCGAGTTGAAGCTCTCCCAGCGCAGCGGCTCGGCCGCAAGGAGCCGCTGCCGGTCGAGTCCGACGAGCCAGGTCGTGCCGTAGCGGGCCGCGAACGGCGCGAGCGCGTCGAGCCGCTGCCGCTCGAGGAACGTGCGATAGCGCCGCTGCCGGTCGGCCGGCGGCTCCTCCGGCGCCTCGGCCGCGGGGCCGATCGCAGCCTCGATCTCCGCCTCGGAAAACACCGCCGCCGGATCGACCTCGAGAAGCCCCACCCGCCACATCGTCTCGGGCCAGACGACGAGGTCCGGCGGGCGGATCCCGTCCGCCAGGCCGGCCATCGTGATCGCGTCGTAGTGCCGGGCCACGTCCAGGGCGGCGTCGGGGTCGTGCTTGAGCTCGGTGTCGATCGAGCCCTGCACGAGGAGGATGTCGAGCGGCGCGCCGCGACGTGGCGGCGCCGTCGCGAGCCGCCAGTGTCCATAGAGGACCGCCGCGCAGGCGACGGCCACGGCCATGCCGACCTCGGCGAGCGCGGCCCGCCGTCGCCTGCCGCGGCACGCCGGCACGACCGCGGCGATGCCCGCGGCCACCGCCATGACCACGCCCGACACGCCGACCGCGCCGGCCGCGTCGGCACACTGGATGAACGCGGTCCAGCGCCACTGCGCATGCCCCAGGCCGCCGAAGGTGAATCCGCCGAGGAGCGTGCCGCGGAGGTGCTCGCAGGCCATCCACGCGACGGGTGCCGCGGCCACGAGCGGCCACCGCCAGCGGTGCACGAGCCGCCGCGCGAGCCACACGAAGAGCGGCACGTAGCCGGCGAGGTAGGCCGAGAGCACGACCCAGCCGATGGCCGTGGCGGGGTGGGGCAGCCGCAGCCAGTGGATGGTGCACAGCCAGTGCGCGAATCCCGCCGCCCCGAGCGCGTGCCAGGGACGTGTCCCGGGCAGTTCGTCCGTCTGCACGAGCCGGAGCCAGGGCAGCGGCGCGAGCCAGGCGAGCATCCAGAGGTCGGCCGGCGGCTGCACGAGGAACATCGCGGCGGCGCCGCCGAGCGCGAGCGACCACAACCGCGCGACGTCGCTCATGGCGCCGCCTCGAACTCGGCGAGCACGTCGCCCGGCGCGACCGCGGCGTCCTCGTCCACGCGCTGCGCGACGAGCCGCCCGCTCACGGGCGCCCCCAGGTCCACGGTGACCCCGCCGGCCACGAGCTCGACGACCCGGTCCCCCTCGACCACCTCGCTCCCCTCCGCCACGAGCCACAGCGACAAAGCCACCCGCACGACCCCGACATCGGGCGCGACGAGCGGCGCACGCACAGGCTCGTTGGCGTTCATGTCATTCACCCATCAGGACGGTCGCGCCGGGCAAAGGCCCCCACTCACGATCCGGCGTGGGGTTGTCCGTGCCCTGCCTGCCGAACCACTGAGCGAGGGGCTGCCCATCCCCTTGAGCCGGCGTAGGTGACCAGCGTAGCCCGGAGGGCGAAGCGCAGGCACCTCCGAGTGAGCGGAGGGCATGGATGCCCGCAGCGAACGTCCGGCGAGAGGGCGTGGGCAGCCCCGAGCGTGCGGACGTCCGGCGAGCGGGCACGGGCAACCCCGAGCCACCACACGCGGCCCAGCCCGCCCGGCGCGTCACGGCACGCGCCGCGTCCGCAACCATTCGAGCACGACCCGCCCCACCGCCTCGAGCGACTCCGGCGCGCAGTGCTCCGGCGTGTCGGCGGTCGTGTGCCACTGCGGGTAGTCGAGATCGATGATGTCGCAGGCCGGGATCCGGCCGATCATCCGCAGCGGCACGTGGTCATCCTCGACAAGGTCGCGCGGCCGCGGCACGAACCGGCGCTCCTCGAGCCGCGCGGCCACGCCCCAGATCTCCTCGACGAGTGGCCGCGACTCGGGCCAGCTCACGCTGTGCCGTTCCTGCCAGAGCTCGAGGTCGCGATCGGCCACCATGTCGAGCACGACCGCCCCGATGTAGCGGTGCCGGGCCTTGCCACCCGCCTGTGCGGCGGCGTACTGCCGCGCGAAGAAGTTCGACCCGAGACAGTAGGGGTCGGCCACGCCGAACACGTACTCCTCGGCGTCGAACAGCAAGAAATCGACGCCGGCGGGCCCCTCGAGGGCGGGCATGAAGCGGGCGAGTTCCATGAGCAGCGCCGTGCCGCTGGCGCCGTCGTTGGCGCCCACGAACGTGCCCCGCGGATCGACCGGGTCGCGGTCGGGGAACGGCCGCGTGTCGTAGTGCGCGCCGAGCAGCACCCGCTCGCGACGGTCGGGATGCCAGGTGACGATCAGGTTCTCCATGTGCACCGCGGCCCCCGTGCGCCGGTCGCGGACCTGGAACGCCTGCCCCTCGACCGTGGCGCCGGCCTTGCGGAAGTGCGCGGCGAGGAGTTCCCGCTGCCGCTGCATCGCGGCCGATCCGGAGGGGCGCGGCCCGAGGGCACAGAGGGCTTCAAGGTGCTTCATCGCGCGGGCACCCGAGAAGCCGTCGTCGGCCCCGGGCGCCGGCGCAGCGGCCAGGGCCGCGATCACCGCGCCGATCACGACGCGCGGCAGCAGCGTGCGCATGACACTCGCTCTCCACGTGATGGACGCGCCACCGGCGGCGGTCGAGGTTCGGGAGTCTACCTCCCGAGTGGTCGGGAAAGACACAGCGCGGCGGCGGCCCGCTTGGTAGACTCGCCGGCATGTGTCGCATCGTGGCCGTCCTGCTCGTGTCGTTCGCCTGCGGTCTCGCGACCTCCCCCGCCGGCGCCGGGGGAGGCCCGGAAAACCTGTTGCTCGTCGTGAACCCGGCCGACCCCGACAGCCTGGCGGTGGCCAATGCGTTCACGGCCCTGCGGGGCGTGCCGCCGATCAACGTGTTCATGCTGCCCTGGACGGAGAGCCGCGAGGGCACGACGGTCGCGCGGTTCCGCGACGGCATCCTCGGCCCCGTCCTGCGGGCCATCGACGCCCGGCGGCTCTCGACCCAGATCGACTGCATCGTCTATTCGAGCGGCTTCCCGTGGCGAATCGACTACGGCGACGAGTTGCCCGCCGACCTCAAGGCGAAGGACCAGTTCCCGTCGGGGTCGCTCACCGGGATGACGATGCTCCACGCCGCGGTGCACAGCGGGGCTCCGCTCTGGCTCGACCCGGAGAGCAACCGCTACTACCGGCCGGTGGGCGAGGCCGGGGTGCCCGCGATGACACAAGGCTTTCGCGGCTGGTACGGCTGGGCCAAGAACGGCGACCTGCTCGAGGCGGGCGGAACCCGCTACCTGCTCTCCGCGATGCTCGGCGTCACGGACGGCCGCGGCAACAACGTCGCGGAGATCACCGCCTACCTGCGGTCGGCCGCCGCCGCCGACGGCACGCGGCCTCCGGGCACCATCTACTTCATGACCAATTCCGACGTCCGCACCACGACCCGCAGCGGCCCGTTCCCGGCGATCGTCAAGGCGCTGGGCGGGCTCGGCGTCAAGGCCGAGGTCGTGGCCGGCACGCTGCCCGAGCGGAAGCGGGACGTGGCGGGACTGATGGCCGGCACCCCCTCGTTCGACTGGCGGGCCAGCGGCTCGCAGATCGTGCCCGGCGCGATCTGCGAGAACCTCACGAGCTTCGGCGGCATCTTCACGCCGACCGCCGGGCAGACGCCCCTCTCGGACTTCCTCCGCGCCGGCGCCGCGGGCTCGAGCGGCACCGTCACGGAGCCGTTCTCGCTGCAGGCCAAGTTCCCGCACCCGTCGATCCAGGTGCACTACGCCCGCGGGGCGAGCCTCGTCGAGGCCTTCTATCAATCGGTCCGCGCCCCGTACCAGCTGCTCGTCGTGGGAGATCCGCTCTGCCAGCCGTGGGCGACGATTCCCGAGGTGGAGGTCGTGTCGGCCGCCGACTCGCAGGTGCTCGAGCCGGGCGCGGTGGTCTCGGGCACCCTCGCGCTCGAGCCGCGGGCGAGCAACGCCGCCGCGGACCGCTTCGAGCTCTACCTGGACGGGCTGCGGGTCGGCCAGGGGGGCCTGGGCGAGACGCTCGCGCTCGACACCACGACCCTCGCGGACGGCCACCACGAGCTCCGCGTCGTCGCCATCGCGGCCACGCCGGTCGAGACGCAGGGGCGGCAGATCATCCCGGTGACCGCCGCCAATCACGGCCGTGGGATCGAGCTCTCGGTGGAGCCCCAGCAGGTCGCTCCGGGCGGCACGGTGCGGATCGCCATCAAGGGCACCGGCATCGAGGGGGCGGTGGTGTTCGCGCCGGGCCGGGTCCTGGGGCGGACGGCCTCGGCCGAGGCCGCGAACGAGGTTCCGGCCGAACTGCAAGGCCGGGGCCCGTTATACATAGGGGCCCCCGGACGGGGCGGCCCCCCGCCGGCCGAACGGGACCACGCGAAGCCGGTGATGGTGCCGGTGGGCG
>JBJTJO010000254.1:0-16220 GCA_046095965.1 Planctomycetaceae bacterium | reverse complement strand
GCGGCGGGCTACGCCTGCGGCGCCGGCTGTGTGGTGGCCCTGATCGCCCTCGATCGCGGCCGCCTGCGGCCGGCCCGTGCCGACTGGCGTCCCCGGCTCGACTGGGCGCGGCGGATCCTCCACGTCGGCGTGCCCGCCGGCGTCGATGGGCTGGCCAATGCCGCCTGCCACCTCGCCTTTCTGTCGATCGTCAACCGGCTCGGAAACCTGGATGCCGCGGCCCATGCCGTCGCGATCACGATCGAGTCGCTGGCCTTCCTGCCGGGATCGGCCTTCATGGTCGCCGCCGCGACGCTCGCCGGTCAGTACCTCGGGGCCCGCGACGAGCGGCGGGCCCGGCGGAGCGTCTGGCTCGCGACGCTCGCCTGCCTCGGCCTGATGACGGCCGCCACCGCCGTCTTCCTCTGGTCGGCCGACGGGTTGGCCGCCTGGTTCACCGGGGGCGCCGGGGTCCAGCCCGACCTGGCGGCCCTCACGGCCCGGCTCGTGCGGATCGTGGCCTTCGCCCAGCCGCCGCTGGCCCTGCTCATGGTGCTGTCCGGAGGCCTGCGCGGCGCGGGGGCCACCCGGCCTCCGCTGATCGTGAACTTCGTCGGGCTCGTGGCCGTGCGGCTGCCCCTGGCCCTGGTGCTGGCCCGTCCCGCCGGCGCCTCCGCGATCCTGCCCGGGCTCGGTCTCGGCGCGGTCGGCGCCTGGTACGCGATGGCCGCCGACCTCACCGTCCGCGGGCTCGCCATGCTCGCGATCTTCACCCGCCTCCGGTGGGCGCGGGGCGGCGCCGACGGCGACTCGACCGTGGCCTCGCCGGCCGCCGACGCTACACTTGCGGGACGGGAGCGACCGGACGATGTCGGGCCCGCACCGGCGGGAGCGCCTTGATGGCAGCGGCCGACCTCGACGTGGAACAGTGGAGCACCGCCGCGGCGGCGGAACTCTACGAGGTGGCCCGCTGGGGCAACGGCTACTTCTCGGTGGGCCCGAACGGCCACCTGCTCGTCCATCCCGACAAGAGCCCCACGAAGAGCATCGACCTGAAGTCGCTCGTGGACCGGCTCCAGGTCCGCGGGATCGACCTGCCGATCCTGCTGCGGTTCGCCGAGATCCTCCAGCACCGGCTCGGCGAGATCCATGGCGCGTTCACCACCGCCATGAAGGAGAGCGGCTACCGCGGCGACTACTGCTGCGTCTACCCGGTCAAGGTGAACCAGCAGCGGCAGGTGGTCGAGGAGGTGCTGCGCTTCGGGAAGCCCTACCGCTTCGGCCTCGAGGCGGGCAGCAAACCCGAACTGCTCGCGGTGATCGCCCTGGCCGACAACGACACGCCGATCATCTGCAACGGCTTCAAGGACGCCGAGTTCATCGAGACGGCCATGCTCGCCCAGAAGATCGGGCGGCACGTGATCCCGGTGGTCGAGCGCTTCTCGGAACTCGCGCTGATCCTCGAATACGCCGAGAAGCTCGGGGTGCGGCCGCGGATCGGGATGCGGGTGAAGCTGGCGGCCCGCGGTGCCGGCCGCTGGCAGTCGTCCGGCGGCTTCCGCAGCAAGTTCGGCCTCACCGCCAGCGAGCTCGTCAAGGGGCTCGACCTGCTGGCCGCGCGGGGGCTCGAGGACTGCCTCCAGCTGCTCCACTTCCACCAGGGCAGCCAGATCACGAACATCCGCCACATCAAGGCGGCCCTCACCGAGGCCTCCCGGATCTACACGGAGCTCGTGAAGCGCGGCGCCGGGCTCCGCTACCTCGACGTCGGCGGCGGCCTGGGCATCGACTACGACGGGTCGCAGACCAACTTCGAGTCGAGCGTCAACTACACGCTCCAGGAATACGCCAACGACGTCGTGTCGCACGTGCAGAACGCCTGCGACGAGGCGGGCGTGCCTCATCCCACGATCGTCTCGGAGAGCGGCCGGGCGGTCGTGGCCTACCACAGCATGCTGATCTTCGGCGTGCTCGGCGTGTCGGAGCAGGGGGGGAACGCGGAGGTCGTCGAGCCCGCCGCCGACGCCGAGCAGCCGGTGCACGACCTCGTCGAGACCTACCAGAACATCAACGTCCGCAACCTGCTGGAGAGCTACCACGACGCCCAGCAGGCCCTCGACACCGCCATGAGCCTGTTCGCCAGCGGCTACCTGCCGCTCGACCAGCGCTCGGCGGTGGAAAACCTCTACTGGGCGATCTGCCGCAAGGTCTGCAAGCTTGCCAAGGGGCTCGAGTTCGTGCCCGAGGAGCTCGAGGGGCTCGAGGCCTCGCTCTCCGACACCTATTTCTGCAACTTCTCGCTGTTCCAGTCGATTCCCGACAGCTGGGCCATCAAGCAGCTCTTTCCCGTGATGCCGATCCACCGCCTCGACGAGCGGCCCATGCGGGCGGCGGTGCTCGGCGACGTGACCTGCGATTCCGACGGCAAGATCGACCAGTTCATCGACCGCCGCGACGTGAAGCGGACGCTCCCGCTCCACGCCTGGCAGCACGAGCCCTACTACCTCGGCGCCTTCCTGATCGGCGCCTACCAGGAGATCCTCGGCGACCTCCACAACCTGTTCGGCGACACCAACGCCGTGCACGTCAGCACCGACGAGCGCGGCGAGGTGGTCGTCGATGCGGTCATCAAGGGGGACACCGTTCGCGAGGTGCTCGACTACGTGGAGTTCGACCCCGACCAGCTCGTGCAGCGGCTCCGCGACTCGATCGAGCAGGCCGTCCGCGAGGGGCGGATCTGCGACGGCCAGGCCGGCAAGTTCCTCAAGTTCTACGAGGAGGGCCTCGGTGGCTACACGTATCTCGAGGAGCCAGGTTGAGAGCGCAGAGCCTCGGCGAGAGGCCGGCCGCATACCCCATTCACTCGCCCTTTCCCTCGGCGAGAGGCCTGCCGCAGGCCTCCTCCACTCACCCTCTCCCTCTGGGAGAGGGTGGCCGCAGGCCGGGTGAGGGTGCCTGAGCGCATGATGTGGCGACCGAAGCACCCTCACCCCGGCCCTCTCCCCGAGGGAGAGGGCGATGTCGGCAGCCCCTCGCTGAGTCCTTTCTGACGAATTGTGCGACGCATGCACCTGATCCGCCTGGGCGGCTGTGCCCTCAACCAGACGCCGCTCGACTGGGATGGCAACCGGGACCGGATCCTCTCCGCCATCGAGGCGGCGCGGGCTGCGGGCGTGGCGATCCTCTGCCTGCCGGAGCTCTGCATCTCGGGCTACGGCTGCGAGGACGCGTTTCTCGCGCCGGGCACGGCCCGCATGGCGTGGCGGGTGCTCGGTGAGATCGTGCCTCGCACCCCCGGCCTCGCGGTGGCGATCGGCCTGCCGGTGCGGTTCGAGAACACGGTCTATGACGCGGCCGCCTTCGTGGCCGACGGCCGGCTCGCGGGTGTCGTCTGCAAGCAGCATCTGGCCGGGGAGGGGATCCACTACGAGCCGCGCTGGTTCCGGCCGTGGCCGGCCGGCCGGATCGACACGCTCGTGGCCGACGGCATCGAGCTGCCGATCGGCGACCTGCGGTTCGACTGCGGCGGCGTCCGCATCGGCTTCGAGATCTGCGAGGACGCGTGGGTCGCCGACCGGCCGGCGGGGCGGCTCGCGGCCCGCGGCGTGGACGTGATCCTCAATCCGTCGGCCAGTCACTTCGCCTTCGGCAAGGACGAGATCCGCCGCCGCCTGGTCACCGAGGGCTCGCGGGCCTGCGGGGCGGCCTACGTCTACGCGAACCACGCGGGCAACGAGGCCGGGCGCGCGATCTACGACGGCGGCGTGATCATCGCCGACGCGGCGCGGGTCGTGGCCGCCGGCCGCCGCTTTCCGTTCGGCGACGTGGCGCTCACGGCGGCCGTCGTGGACGTCGATGCGAGCCGGTTGGCCCAGGCCCGGCAGGCGGGACCCGAGCCGGTGGACGACGGTGCGGCCCGCGTGGCCGTCGCGTTCGCGCCCCCCACGCTCGCGCCGCTGCGCGACGCGGCGGGCGATCGCCGCGATGCCTGGGAGCGCGGGCCGCGCGGGAAGGAGGAGGAGTTCACGCGGGCCGTGGCGCTCGGCCTCTTCGACTACCTGCGGAAGAGCCGCTCCCGTGGGGCGGTGGTGTCGGCCAGCGGCGGCGTGGACTCCTCGGCGGTCGCCTGCCTCGTGTCGCTCGCGGTGCGCCTCGCGGCGGCGGAGTCGTCGCCGGCCGCGGCGGCGACGCGGCTCGGCCGGCCCGATCTCGCCGCGGGGCTGCCCGCCGACCGTGAGGCCGCGACGCGCCGGATCGTCGGCGGCCTGCTCACCTGCGTCTACCAGGCGACCGCGAATTCCGGGGCCGTGACGCGGGCCGCCGCCCGGGGCGTGGCGGAGGCGCTGGGCGCGACGTTCCACGAGTTCGACGTGGAGATGCTCGTCCGCGGGTACGAGCGGCTCGTCGCCGGTGCGGTCGGCCGCCCGCTCACCTGGGAACGCGACGACGTGGCCCTGCAGAACGTGCAGGCCCGCGCCCGCTCGCCGGGCGTGTGGATGCTCGCGAACATCACGGGGTCGCTCCTCGTCTCGACGAGCAACCGCTCCGAGGCGGCCGTCGGCTACGCGACGATGGACGGCGACACCTCCGGCGGCATCGCGCCGCTGGCGGGCATCGACAAGGCCTACCTGCGACGCTGGCTCGCCTGGCTGGAGACCACGGGACCCGAGGGCATCGGCCCGATCCCGGCGCTCGCCGCGGTCACCGCGCAGGCGCCCACCGCGGAACTGCGGCCGCCGGCGGCGGGGCAGACCGACGAGGCCGACCTCATGCCCTACGACGTGCTCGACCTGGTCGAACGCTGCGCGATCCGCGACAAGCAGACCCCGCTCGAGGCGTGGCGGCGGCTCGTGGTCGAGTTTCCGCAGCACCATCCGCGGCAGCTGGCCGGGTGGACCGAACGGTTCTTCACGCTCTGGAGCCGCAACCAGTGGAAGCGGGAGCGCTACGCGCCGTCGTTCCATCTCGACGACGAGAGCCTCGACCCCAAGACGTGGTGCCGGTTTCCGATCCTCTCCGGCGGATACGCCCGCGAACTGGCCGAACTGCGGACCGCCGCGGGGCTCTGACCGCCCCGAATTGGCCTCGCCCGGGGCGGGGCGCATCGCTAGAGTCCCCGCCCCGCCCGGTTTGCCACGTGGAGCCCGCCGCCATGCGTCGCCCGCCCGTCATCCTGGTCCTCACGCTGGCCTCTGTCGCCCGGGTTTCGGGGGAGGTCGTCCACGGCCAGACGCCGCAGCAGCCGGCGCAGGCGGCCCCGCCACCGGCGCAGCCCCGCGTGGCCGCCGTCGTGCCCGCCGCGGCACCGCCGCAGCCGCCGGCGCTCTCGCCCCAGGAGCAGGCCGCGCTCGACCAGCTGCTCGCCGCCTGGGAGGCGCGCAACGCGGCCGTGCGGACCTGGTCGTGCACGTTCCGCAAGTGGGAATACAACGCCTGGAGCCCGCCCGATGAACGGGGCGGGCGGGCCGCGTTCGTGGAGAGCACGGGTGAGCTCAAGTATGCCGCCCCCGACAAGGGCCTGTTCCGCATCAAGGAGTCGAAGCAGTGGAACCCCGATCCCAAGGTGCTCCGCTACGAGCTCCGCGGGGGCGACGCCGGGGAGCACTGGGTGTGCAACGGCGAGAGCATCTACGAGTTCCGCCACACGGAGAAGCAGCTCCGCGAGACGAAGCTGCCCCCCGAGATGCGCGGCAAGGCGATCAGCGACGGCCCGCTGCCGTTCGTCTTCGGTGCCAAGGCCGACACGCTCAAGAAGCGCTACTGGATGCGGATCATCACGCCCCGCGACATCCGCGACCAGGTGTGGCTCGAGGCGCTGCCGCGCTACCAGGCCGACGCCGCCAACTTCTCGAAGGTGGAGCTGATCCTCCAGGCCCGCGACCTGATGCCCTTCGCGATCCAGATCTTCAAGCCGGGCGGGCAGGACCGCGACGTCTACCAGTTCGATCCGGCCACGAACCTCATCGACAAGGGGCTCGACCTGATCCGCGACTTCGCCCGGCCGACGACGCCGTTCGGCTACACGCACGTGGTCGAGGACCCCAACGCACCGCCACGATGACATGGCCCTCTCGCATCCTCCCTCTCCCTCCGGGAGAGGGCTGGGGTGAGGGTGCAAGAAGGAATCCTCGCACCGTCACCAGCACCCTCACCCGGCCTTCGGCCACCCTCTCCCACAGGGAGAGGGAAGAACATCGCGGTCGGGTCGGAGACGCCGATATACTTGGCCGCCATCCGCCCACGCCCGAGGACGCGATGCCATTCATCGACCCCAAGCATCCTCTCTTCCAGCTTCTGCAACGCGACCGCCGCTACACGCTCGAGGCCTACCTGTTCGTGCTCGAGGCCCTCTCCTTCGCCCAGGAGTCGCTCGGCATGGGGCAGCAGCCGGCCGTCGATGAGCTCGAGCCGTTGCCGGCCGACGAAACGCCCTCCGCCGGCACGGTTCGCGGCAAGCGCGGCCGGGGTCGCGCGCGGGAGGCGGAGCGGCACGTCTCGGGTCAGCAGCTCTGCGAGGCCGCCCGGCTCTACGGCCTGCAGCAGTACGGCTATCTCGCCCCGACGGTGCTCGCCCGGTGGGGCATCCGGGCCACGGATGATTTCGGCGCGATCGTCTTCAACATGGTGGAGATCGGCCAGATGCGGAAGACGCGGTCCGACCGGCGGGAGGACTTCCGAAACGTCTTCGACTTCGCCGACGGCTTCTCCCGCGACCTGTCGTTCGTCGTGCCGGATCCGGTGTGAGTTCCTCGAGGCACGCCCCGATGACGGCGCTGACGACGCGGGCAACGCGGGTGGCGTGGCCGGCATGGGCGCTGGCCGCCGCCGAGATCGCCTGGCTCGCGTTCCTGGCGTGGCTGGCCTGGCGGGGATGACGGAATGGCGGGGATGAAGGGGAGGGCCGGCGGTCAGCCGGCAGGATGATGCCGGCCACCACCGCCATGCCGCTCTGGCCCGCGCTCGTGCCGCCCGGGCTCTACCTGTTGGCCGTCGCCGCGCGTCATCTGCACCGCCGGCCCACCGCGGTGACGGGCGCGTGGGACCTGGGACTGCTGGCCGCGGTGCTCGCGCCCCTCCTGCTCGTCGGGCCGCTCGAGCTCCTCCAGCCCCCCGGCCTCCGCGGTCCGTGGCGGCTGGTGCTGCCGCTGGTGTTCGTGGCGCTGGTGGCGGCGCTGGCACTGCTCGCGGCCCGCCCGCGGCTCGTGGTCTACAACGTCTCGCTCGAGCAACTGCGGCCGGTGGTCGCGCACGTCGCGGCGACACTCGACCCGCCGGCCCAGCGGGCCGGCGAGACCGTGGCCCTGCCGGGTCGGGAGATCCAGGTGCATCTTGATGGCCGCGGCCCGATGCGGAGCGTGAGCCTGGTGGCCGTGGGGTCGAGGACGTCGGCCGAGGCCTGGGCGGAGTTCGCGCGGCGGGTGCGGGGGGCGGTCCGCCGAATTCGCGTGCGGCGGAGCCCGTGGGCCGCGGTGCTCGCCGCTGCGGGGCTGGCGTTTCTCGCCACCGCGGCATGGCTGGCCTGGCGCGGCTCCTGACGCGGGCCCGTGGCGCACGCTTCCAGCGTGCGCAGGCGTTTTCCCGTGCGCCGCCGTGCATCCCGCACACTCGTCGGCGGAGTCTCGGGTCAGCGGGGTTTCACGCCCCGCTTGCGGCCGACCTTGGCCTCCATCTCGGGGCAGCACTCGGCCACGAGGCGGGTCATCGTATTGAGGGACACGCCGAGCATCTCGGCCGCCCTGCCGCGGTGACCTGCGGTCTTCACGAGTGCCTGGCGGACGGCGAGTCGTCGCAACTCATCGAGGTTGAAGAGCGGAAGCACCGGCTCGGGGGCGGCCGCGGCGACCATCGTGGCCGGCTCGGTGGCGACCGGGGCAGGCGACACGACGGGCTGCGGAGGCGGGGCCGTCACGGCGACGCGGGCGGGCGCTGGCAGCGGCGCCGCAGGATCCGCCGTGCCCCGGGTGAACAGTTCGTCGAGGACCCGGTCGATGCGATCCTCGAAGATGTAGATCCGCTGGATCGTCTGGGCGAGTTGCCGCACGTTTCCCGGCCACGAGTGCGTGGCGAGCCGCTGGATCACGTCGGCCGGAGGCTCCCAGAGCGGCCGCTCGTATTCGTGGGCGAAGTGGGCCGCGAAGTGCCGGACGAACCGCGGGATGTCCTCCGCGCGGCTCCGCAGCGGTGGCACGGCGAGGTGCACCGTGTTGAGGCGGTAGAAGAGATCCTCCCGGAAGCTGCCCGACTCGACGTCGGCCTCGAGGTCGCGGTTCGTGGCGGCGATCACCTGCACGTCCACGCGATGGTCGCTGGTCGAGCCGACGGGTGTCACCTCGCCCCGCTGGAGCACCCGCAGGAGCTTGGGCTGGAGCTTCAGCGGCATCTCCCCGATCTCGTCGAGGAACAGCACACCCCCGTGGGCCGCGCGAAAGCCGCCGAGCGACGGCCCGTGGGCGCCGGTAAAGGCGCCCTTCTCGTGGCCAAAGAGCTGGCTCTCGGCGATCGACGCGACGAGGCCGCCGCAGTTGATGGCGAGGAAGGGTTTGGCACGGCGCGGTCCGGCGGAGTGGATCGCGCGGGCGATCTCCTCCTTGCCGCACCCGGTCTCGCCGGTCACGAGCACCGGGCACTGGAACTCGGCAACTCGGCCGATCGCCTCCTCGAGCTGCCGCATCGAGGCGGCCGTGCTCTCGAGCCGCGGCCAGCGTTTGTCGGGACGGCCAGCCCGGGTGCCCGTGCCGGCGGCGGCGTCGGGCGAGGCCAGAGCAGGTGGTTCGACGGCCATGGTGACGGATAAAACTTAAAGGGAAGGGCCCAGAGACCAGACCCGATCTGTGCAGATTCAGGCTAATCGATTTCCCCGTGATTGCGAATGAGTTTCGCCATTCCGGCGAATTTATTCGCCGAAACAGCGAAACTATTTCGCCGAAACAGCGAAAGAACGCACTGTTTCGGTGAGACTCCTTGCTTTCAATTCACACAGTATCCTGTGGAGGAGCGACCCGCTCAGCGCATTTTCCCCTGTCATTTTCTCGGTTTTCGCGGGGCACGGTCATGGTCGTCATGCGACGCGATTGAATTTGGCGCATGAGTTGCATCGACCTCAGATGCCACCTAGTAACCGCAAGGAAAGCGATCATGATCTCTCGAATCCGCTCGTTCTCGGTCCGCGCCCTGTGTCTGGCTTCCGCTCTGGGCCTCGTGGCGTCGCTGGCCCTCCCCGCGGTGGCCGAAACGTCCTTCCAGGACAAGCCGTACACCGTCGTCGGAACGAGCGGAACGGCCGCCACCGAGAGCCTCACGTGGGACAAGTTCGACCCGACGTTGGGCACGCTGACGGGCGTCTCCCTGTCGATCGGCGGCACGGCGAGTGGGTCGGTGAGCGTGTCGAATACAGACGTGGATGCTCTCAATCTGTTTGACTTTTTCAACAGGGTTCGGCTCACGTTCGGGGGCACGGGATCGAAGCCCGCCGCACAGACAGCGACAAACACGGCACTGGTGTCGAGCCCGCTGATTCCGACGGCGCCGGGGACGTATTCACTGGCCGGCGAGTCGACGCAGGGATTTTCGCTGAGTCCGGCAACCCAGGAGCTCAGCGGGCTGTCGAATAATCTCGACGCCTTCTTGGCCTACTTCACCGGGCCGGGCACCTTCACCACGTCGCTCATCCAGTTGCCGGCCATCGCCTCGTCGAACAGCGGGTTCACCACGATCGACAATTCGGGCCTGTCGGCCTACGGCATGGTCTCGATCGTGTACACGTATCAGCCGGTGCCCGAGCCCTCGACCTACGCCCTGGCTGCCATCGGGCTCGGCGTGGCCGGGTTCGTCCGGAACCGCCGCCGCCAGGCTGCGGTCTGCCGACGCGGCAGGGTTCATCGTTCAATCCGCAGGCGGCAGGCTCCACCCGGGGCGTGCCGCCTGTGGTGTTTTCCAGCGCGCGGATTCGCGGTCCATGGTCGAGCATGTGCGCCTGCTGCTCGATTCCTTCTCCCGGCTGCTGGGGCGGGAGTTGATCCCGCGCGACGGCTCGGCCGCGGAGCAGGCCGAGCGGCTCTTTCGGGTGCCGTTCGTGGTGGTGTCGCACGGCCCTGACGCGGCCGGAGGTTGGGCCGATCCGATCCTGAACTATGGCAACGCCGCGGCGCTCGCGCTCTGGGAGATGACGGCCGAGGAACTCTGCCGGACGCCATCGCGGCTCACGGCCGAGCCCGTCCACCGCGACGAACGGGCCCGGCTGCTCGACCGGACCCGCCGTGATGGCTACGTGGACGATTACGCGGGGATCCGGATCTCCAAGTCGGGGCGGCGGTTCCGGATAGAGCAGGCGATCGTCTGGAACCTGGCGGACGCCGCCGGCGTCCACCGCGGCCAAGCCGCCATGTTCGAGCACTGGACGCCGCTGCCCGGGTGACGGAGCCTCCGCGAAGCGAGTAGGTGCAGACTGGCAGTCTGCACACGGTGGCAGGCCGAACGGGTCCGCGGTGGCCAAATCCGTTGGCCAGCCGGCCGAACGACACGGCAGCCCGGATGCCGCTCGCCGGCCCGCGGCGCTGCCTGGGGGTGTGCGGGTGCCGGGCGGGCGCCAATAATGAAGACAACCCAGGAGACGAACCATGATCACGTTGAAGGTGGGCATCGCGATGGCAGTGGCGTGCGGACTTGCGATCAATGTGGCCCACGGGGCCTCACCGCTCAGTGGCGAGATGAAATCGCTCGACGGCAAGGCGGTCGATCTGGCGTCGTACAAGGGCAAGGTCGTGCTCGTGGTCAACGTCGCCAGCCGCTGCGGCTACACGGGACAGTACGCCGGCCTGCAAAAGCTCTACGATTCCCACAAGGACAAGGGCCTCGTGATCCTCGGCTTCCCGGCCAACGACTTCGGGGCCCAGGAGCCGGGCAGCGACGCACAGATCGCGGAGTTCTGCTCGACGAAGTACGGCGTGACGTTCCCGATGTTTTCCAAGATCACGGTGAAGGGCGACGGCAAGGCGACGCTCTACAAGGCGCTCACTGCGGCGGCCGATCCGAAGGGCGAGGTGGCGTGGAACTTCGAGATGTTCCTCATCGGCCAGGACGGCAGCGTCGTCGGGCGGTTCAAGTCGGGTGTGGCGCCGGACAGCGCGGACCTCGGGAAGGCGATCGAGGCCGCGCTGGCGAAGTGACGGTCACCCGCCGTGATGCGTGAAGGAGCCGCGGAGTGGCACTCTGCGGAATGCGGCTGGCCAACCGATTTGGCCACCGCGGACCCGTTCGGCCTGCCACCGTGTGCAGACTGCCAGTCTGCACCTACTTTTCCGGCACAGCAGCGACGTCAACTCCTGACCTGAGTAGCCGCGGAGTGGCACTCTGCGGAATGCGGTTCGCCGCATCGCTCGGCCACCGCTGAGCCCAGCGGCGTTCCACCCTGCGGGCCGCGTCGCGGCCCGTTGACCGCCCCGGCAGGACGGGTATCTTGCAGGCTCTTTCCGGGGCTGTTTCCCGGGCCTGAGACGAGGAGCAGCCCACGGTGGCGGACGATCCGAAGCCGGCCGACGAGACCCCATCCGGCGACGAGGCCGGGGGCGCCGGCGCGGGCGCCGGCGACGGCCTCCGCGACATCTCCGGCGGCCGGCTCGTCGAGCTGCCGATCGAGCAGGAGCTCAAGGACAGCTACCTCACGTACGCGATGAGCGTGATCGTGAGCCGGGCGCTGCCCGACGTCCGCGACGGGCTCAAGCCGTCGCAGCGGCGAATCCTCGTCGCCATGAACGACCTCAATCTCTCCCCCGGCGCCGCCCGGGTGAAGTGCGCCAAGATCTCCGGCGACACGAGCGGCAACTACCACCCGCACGGCGAGAGCGTGATCTATCCCACGCTCGTGCGCATGGCCCAGGAATGGAACATGCGGCACGTGCTGGTGGACAAGCAGGGCAACTTCGGCTCGATCGCCGGCCTGCCGGCGGCCGCGATGCGGTACACCGAGGCCCGGCTCTCGCCGATCGCGGCACTCATGCTCGACGACCTCCAGCTCGACACGGTCGATTACGTGCCGAGCTACGACGCGCGGAACACCGAGCCGGTGGTGCTGCCGAGCCGGTTCCCCAACCTCGTCGTCAACGGCGCCGGCGGCATCGCCGTGGGCATGGCCACGAGCATCCCGCCCCACAACCTCGGCGAGGTCTGCCGGGCGCTCGTGGCGTTGATCGACAACCCAGCCCTGTCGATGGCGGAGGTGCTGCAGATCGTCCCCGGGCCCGACTTCCCCACCGGCGGCATCGTCATGGGGCGCGAGGCCCTCGTCCGCGGCTACCTCACGGGCCGCAGCACGATCACGCTCCGCGCCCGGGCCCACGTCGAGGAGTTCGGCAAGAACCGCAGCCGGATCGTGGTCACGGAGATCCCCTACCAGCAGACCCGCGACGCGATCGAGGAGAAGATCGCCGAGCTCGTCAACGACGACCGGATCAAGGGCATCTCCGCGATCCGCAACGAGAGCGACTTGAAGGAGCCTGTGCGGCTGATCCTCGAGCTCAAGCGCGACGCCGACCCCGACGTCGTCCTCAATCAGCTCTACCAGTTCTCGCCGCTGCAGACGTCGTTCTCGCTGATTTTTCTCGCGCTCGTCGATGGCAAGCCGCGGATTCTCTCCTTCAAGAACATGCTGGAGGAGTTCCTCCGGCACCGCACCGCGGTCATCCGCCGCCGCACGCAACACCTGCTCGCCAAGGCCCGCAGCCGCAAGCACACGCTCGAGGGCCTGCTCGTGGCCCTCGCGAACATCGACGAGGTGATCAGGATCATCCGCTCGTCGAAGTCGCAGGCCGAGGCGAAGGAGCGGCTCTGCGAACTCAAGGCGCCGGCGGCGCTGCTGGAGCGGGCGCTCGGGCCCGACGGCTTCGCGGTGCTCCAGGAGGAGCGGGGCGTCGCCGACGCCTACGGCCTCTCCCCCGTGCAGGCCGACGCGATTCTCCGGCTCACGCTCGGCCAATTGGTCAATCTCGAACAGGAAAAGCTCGGCGGCGAGCATCGCGAGCTGTTGGCGAAGATCGGCGAGTTCCGCCGGCTGCTGTCGAGCGAGGCCAACATCAAGGCGCTGATCCGCGGGGAGCTCGTCGAATTGGAAGGCAAGCACGCCGACGAGCGGCGGACGGAGATCAGCGGCGAGGCGGCCGACATCCGCGACATGGCCGAATTGATCACCGAGGCCACGATGGTGGTCACGATCACGCGTGCCGGGTACGTGAAGCGGACGCCCGCCGACGTCTACCGGGCCCAGCGCCGCGGCGGCAAGGGGCTCCTGGGGGCCCGCACCGACGAGGAGGACCCGATCGAGCACCTCTTCGTGGCCAGCACCCACGACTGGCTGCTCGTGTTCACGACGCTCGGCAAGGTGTTCTCGATGCGGGTCTTCGAGCTGCCCGAACTGGCGCGCGACGCCAAGGGCCGGGCGCTCGTCAATCTGCTCGAGTTCGAGGCCGGCGAGAAGGTGGCCGACTGCCGGGCCGTGTCGGGCTTCGAGGACCCGAACCAGTTCCTCATGCTCGCCACGCGGAGCGGCATGGTGAAGAAGACCGCGCTCGAGCAGTACCGCCGCCGGCGCACGAAGGGCCTCATCGCCGTCAAGCTCCGCGAGGGGGACGAGCTCGTGGACGCCGTGATCACGAAGCCCGGCGACGAGCTGATCCTGGCCACCGCGAAGGGCATGGCGATCCGGTTCCCGGAGAGCGACGCCCGGCCGATGGGGCGCGACACGAGCGGCGTCCGCGGCATCAAGCTCGGGAGCGGAGACCGGCTCGTGGGCATGGTGGTGGCCGATCCCGACGCCACGCTGCTCACCGTCTGCGAGAACGGCTACGGCAAGCGGACGCCGTTCGGCGTGGGCACGCCCGTGTCCGGGCCGGCGCCCGGCGAGGAGGGCGTGGGGGGCGGCGAGGCCGAGGCTCCGGAGCCGGCCGGCGACGATGCCGAGGGCGACGGCGGCTCGAGCGGCACGCGCTACCGCACCCAGCACCGCGGCGGGAAGGGCCTCCGCGACATCAAGGCCAGCGCCCGCAACGGCGCGGTGGTTTCGGTCGTCGCCGTGCGTGATGACGATCAGGTGCTCATGATGACCGCCCGGGGCAAGATCCAACGGGTGAACGTCCGCGAGATCCGCCCGATGGGCCGCAACACGCAGGGCGTGCGGATCATGCGGGTGGACGACGGTGACGCGCTGGCCGCCGTCGTGCCCGTCCCGCCGAGCGAGCAGGAGGAGGCCGACGCCCCGATCGGCCCCGACGAGCCGATGGCGTGAGCCCCCGGCCGACGCGGCGGGCGTTTGACACGCCCTTCCCGCCAAGGTTCAATTTCGCCCGCACGGCGGGGAATTTCGCCCCGCCACCACCCGCCACACACCGTCAGAGTCCCGGAGGCTCCCCTCGTGAACATCGCCCGACTGTCCCGCGTCGCCCTCGCGGCCGTGATCCTCGCCTTGATCGCCGTTCCGGCGTCGGCCGCCGCGCCGGCGGCGGAAGGGCATGACACCGTCGTCGGCACGCTCTGGTACTTCATCTGGTGGCTGGTCGGAGTGGGCGGCGCGGCCCTGGCACTTCTCCAGGCGCGGCGGTTCTACCAGTGGATGGAGGCGCAGCCGGCGGGCACGCCGCGGATGATCGAGATCGCGGGCTACGTCCGCACCGGCGCCGACGCCTACCTCAGGCAGCAGTACAAGGTCGTCGCCATGGCCTTCGTCGCCATCTGCGCGTTGCTCCTCTGGATGGCCCTCGGCCTCGGGGTGCAGAGCCTCTGGGTGCCGTTCGCGTTCCTGTCGGGCGGCCTCTTCTCGGGCCTCGCCGGCTGGTTCGGCATGAAGACGGCCACCCTCGCCAGCAACCGCACCGCCGCCGGCGCCGAGCGGTCGCTCAACGAGGGCCTGCAGATCGCCTTCCGCTCGGGGGCCGTGATGGGCCTGACCGTCGTGGGGCTCGGCCTGCTCGACATCATGCTCTGGTTCGCGATCCTCTACTGGATCGTGCCGTTCTTCGCGACGCCGCTCTCGCTCGAGGAGATCACGGTCACGATGCTCTGCTTCGGCATGGGCGCGAGCACGCAGGCCCTCTTCGCCCGCGTCGGTGGCGGCATCTTCACGAAGGCGGCCGACGTCGGCGCCGACCTCGTGGGCAAGGTCGAGCACAGCATCCCCGAGGACGACGCGCGCAACCCCGCCACGATCGCCGACAACGTGGGCGACAACGTGGGCGACGTGGCCGGCATGGGCGCCGACCTCTACGAGAGCTACTGCGGCTCGATCCTCGCCACGGCCGCGCTCGGCGTGGCCGCCTTCATCGGCGACCACGGCATGCAGCTGGCGGCCCTGTTCCTGCCGATGGCCATCGCCTCGATCGGCACGCTCCTCTCCGTGTGGGGCATCTACCAGGTCCGCACGCAGGAGGACTCCTCGCAGAAGGCCCTGCTCAAGGCCCTGGCCACCGGGATCAACCTCTCGACCGGGGCGATCGTCGCGGCGACGTTCGTGATCACGTTCCTGCTCGTGGGCTGGAGCCACATGGGCATCGCGTTCTCGGTCATCGTCGGCCTCATCGCCGGCTGGGGCATCGGCAAGTGGACGGAGTACGCGACGAGCAACGAATACCGGCCCACCCAGGAACTCGCCGACCAGGCGGTCACGGGTCCGGCCACGATCATCATCGGCGGCGTGGCCGAGGGCATGCTCTCGACCTGGGTGCCCGTGCTGATCACCGGCGTGGCCACCCTCGCCGCGTTCGGCTGCGCCAACCGCTTCAACTTCACCGACCCGAACGCCTTCGCGCTGGGGCTCTACGGCGTCGGCATCGCCGCCGTCGGCATGCTCTCGACGCTCGGCATCACGCTGGCCACCGACGCCTACGGGCCGATCGCCGACAACGCCGGCGGGAACGCCCAGATGTCGGGCCTGCCCGAGATGGTCCGCGAGCGGACCGACGCCCTCGACGCGCTCGGCAACACGACCGCCGCCACCGGCAAGGGCTTCGCGATCGGGTCCGCGGCGCTCACGGCCCTCGCCCTCTTGGCCGCCTACGTCGAGGAGGTGCGGATCGGCTACGAGCGCTGGGGCAAGTCGGCCGTCGTGACCCGCGACGGGGCGCAGCAACTCGCGGCCGGCGGCCACAAGCTGGCGGCCGGCGACTGGGTGAAGCTCGCGGACCGGATCATCCTCGCCGCGGGCGACAAGGCCGAGGCCAATCGCACGTTCCTCGTGCTCGACCCGGCCGTGCTCGACG
>JBJTJO010000253.1:0-4747 GCA_046095965.1 Planctomycetaceae bacterium | reverse complement strand
GCCGGTGAGCATCGCCGGGTCGTCGCCGAAGCAGCGGTCGCCGTGGAGCTCGACGAACTCGTCGAACACGAGGCCGAGGTAGTCGCTCGTCTTGGGGCGGTCCGGGTGGCGGGAGACCTCGACGGTCTGCCACGGGTCGAGATTGCTGCACCCCAGCTTCTGCACCTCGACGAGCTCCCGCTTGAGCCGCCGCAGCTCCTCCTGCTGTTGGCCGCCGAGCGGCGCCGCCTCCAGGGCCGCGATCCGGTCCTCGAGCTCGTAGATCGGCTTTTCGAGCGGCAGGCGGTGCAGGCCTCGGGCCATCGGTGATCCTCCGGTTGAACCGTGATTTTCCCCGGGCCGCGGCGGCCGCGTCAACCGCGAAACCGCCGGGTCAGGAGAGCGTGGCCCGTTCGAGGAGGCGGATCTGCCGGAGTTGGTTGAGCACCTCCTGCATCGAGGCGGGCCGGTCGGACGGCTTCTTCGCGAGCATCTTCCGCAGCAGGTCGGTGGCGGTCGTCGTGGCGTTCGGGTTCACCGCGCTCACCGCCGGCACGGGGGCCGACACGTGCCTGTTGAGGAGGTCGTTGACGTTCGGCGCCTGGTAGGGCGGCTTGCCGGCGATCAGCTCGAAGAGCACGCAGCCGAAGGCGTAGACGTCGGACCGCGCGTCGAGCGCCACGCCCCGGATCTGCTCCGGTGACATGTAGCTCGGCGTGCCCATCGGCGGGTTCTTCGCGCCGAGGAGTTTGCCGAGGAGGCCCGAGGCCTTGGCCGCGATCGCGAGGTCGATGAGCTTCACCTGGCCGTCGGGGGCGGCGAGCACGTTCTCCGGCTTGAAGTCGCGGTGGACCCAGCCGCGGGAGTGCATGTGGGCCAGCGCGAGCGCCGTCTCGGTGACGAGCCGCTGGAGCTTCGGCACGAGCGCCGTGACGCCGGCCGCGATCTGCTTCTTGAGGTCGTCGTGGGGGAACAGCTCCATGACGAGGTGCGGCACGCCCCCCTCCTCGCCCAGGCGGTCGATCTTGATCACCGTCGGGTGGTCGAGCGCCTTCGCGACCTTCAGCTCGTGCTCGAGCAGTTGCCGCTGCAGCGGGTCGGCCGCCAGTGCCGGGACGATCGCCTTGACGGCCACGCGGCCGCCGGACCGCGCATCGACGGCCTCCCAGATCTGGCAGTGGCGGCCCGCGCCGAGCTGCCGGACGAGCTTCAGCGGGCCGAGCTGCTCGGGGATTTTCGCCATGGGTCGGGATCCAGATGCGTCGCGAGGAGCACGAGGCCCTGGGGCGGCGCCGTCGGGCCGGCGGCGGGTCGGCTCCGTGCCGCCAGCGCCTCCGCGACCCAGCCGGGCTCCCGGCGCCCCGCCCCGACCATCACGAGCGTTCCCGCGATGATCCGGACCATGTTGTACAGGAAGCCGTTGCCCTCGACCTCGATCCAGACCTCGGCGCCGGCCGCGTCGCACTCCGGTGCCGGCCGCGTCACCGCGATCGCGTGGATTGTGCGCACTTTCGAGCGGCGCGTGGAGGGGGTGGTCTCGAAGCTGGTGAAATCGTGCTCGCCCACGAGGCTCGCGGCGGCCTCGCGCATCCGCCCGCAGTCGAGCCGCCCCCGCCACCGCCAGACGAGGTGCCGCTGCAGCACCGGCCGCCACGCGGCGTCGTGGATCCGGTAGCGGTAGCGCTTGCGGACCGCCGCGGCCACCGGGTCGAAGTCATCATCGGCCGCGCACGCCTCCCGCACCGTCACGTCCTGGGGCAGCCGGGCGTTGAGCGCCCGGCCCCACGTGGCCGCGTCGAGGTCGGCCGCCGTGGTGAACGTCACCACCTGGTCGAGCGCGTGGACGCCGGCGTCGGTGCGGCTCGTGCCGCGCGGCACGACCTCCTCGCCCGAGATCGAATGGATCGCCGCGGCGAGCGTCCCCTGCACCGTCGTGCGGCCGGGCTGCGCCTGCCAGCCGGAGTAGCGGGTGCCCTCGTAGGCCAGCCGCAGGCAGATGTGCCGCGGCGCGGCCGGCATGCCCGCACCGTCCGCGCCTCCCCAGCCCTGCGGGCCGCGAGCAACTCGGCGATCTGCACCGCGTTGGTCGCCGCCCCCTTCCGCAGGTTGTCGCTCACGCACCACAGGGCGATGCCGTTCGGGCAGGAGATGTCCTCGCGGATGCGGCCCACGAACACCTCGTCGCGGCCGGTGGCCGTGCGGGGTGTCGGGTACTGCTTCGCCCCGAGGTCGTCGTCCACGACGATGCCCGGGAAGCCGGCGAGCAGGTCGCGGGCCTCCGCCGCGGAGAGCTTCCGCTCCGTCTCGACGAGGATCGACTCGCTGTGGCCGTTGGCCACCGGCACGCGGACGCAGGTCGCGCTCACCGCGATCGACTCGTCGCCGAGGATCTTCCGCGTCTCGAGCACCATCTTCATCTCCTCGCTCGTGAACCCGTTGGGCCGCGGCGAGCCGATCTGCGGGATGAGGTTGGCGGCGATGGGGTGCGGGAAGACCTGCCGCGGCTCGGCCGCGCCGGCGAGCCAGGCCGAGGTGGCCTGCTCGAGCTCCGTCGTCGCGGCCAGCCCGGCCCCGCTCACGGCCTGGTAGGTGCTCACGATCACCCGCCGTACGCGGGCCGCGTCGTGGAGCGGCTTCATCACCATCACCATCTGCGTGGTCGAGCAGTTGGGGCTGGCGATGATCCCCTTGTGGTCGGCGATGGCGTGCGGGTTCACCTCCGGGATCACGAGCGGCACGTCGGGCTGCATGCGGTAGAACGCGCTCTCGTCCACCACGACGGTGCCCCGCTCGACCGCCCAGGGCACGAACTCGGCCGCCACCTCGTCGGGCGTGCTGCCGATGGCGATCTCGACGCCGGCGAACGACTCGGGCACGAGTTCCTCGACCGGGAACCGACGGCCCGCGACCACGATCTCGCGGCCGGCCGACCGCGCCGATGCGAGCAGCTTGATCCGCCGGGCGGGAAACTCCCGGGCCACGAGCGACTCGAGGATGATCCGGCCCACCGCGCCCGTCGCGCCCACCACCGCCAGCGTGTCGATCATGGTTTCCCGTCGTGGCCGTCCACGGAGGTCACGCGCGGCGGGCGAAGGGACGGCCGAGGGCCCGCCACGCGTCGGCCGGGATGAACGCCAGGTTGAGGGCGATCATCGCCAACCCGAACTCCATCATGCCCATCGCGAGGCCGATCCCCAAGTGGACCGCCACCGCCATCGCGAGAAACAGCCTCCGCGTCAGCCGCGGCCAGACCAGGGCGGCGTAGGCGACCTCCCAGAACAGGGTCGCCAGCGTCACGGCGTTGGTGATCAGCGGATGCCGGGCCAGGAAGGTGAGGTCGAGCGTGCGGTACTGGGGGTTGGCGGCCGCGCCCCAGATCGCCGTGCCGTCCCACCAGCTCGCGCCGAGGAGCTTGCCGCAGCCCGAGAAGAAGTAGACGACGCACAACTGCAGCTGCAGGATCCGCAGGGCGATCGTGGCCGACACGCTCGGCCCCCCCTGCCCTGCCCAGCCCAGCCGCCGGTCGAGCGAGAGCCGCGCCCCGCTCGGCCCCACCAGGAGGCCGACGAGGAGCAGGCCGAGGGTGTCGTCGAGGCCGAACGTGTTGAGCGGGGCGCGGTTGACCGCACTGACGACGCCCGCGAGCGAGACGGCCGCCGCCAGCGGCGTGGCCAGGCCGACCGTGAGCATGACTGCGGCCACGACGCACAGGCCCGTCAGCACGGTGGCCAGGGCCGGCGACGCGAAATACCAGCTCCACAGCCACGGCACCGACAGCGGATCGTTCATCCGCCAGACGTCCTGCGGCGCGAGCCAGCCGCCGGCGCCGAAGAACGCGTCGGCGTCGCGCAGCCAGACGAGCGTGGACCAGGTGAGCAGGAGCCCCGTGGCGATGCGGACGACCGCCAGCGGCAGCGGGTCGCTGGGCGTGAACCAGAATGCGTTCCAGGCGCCGGCCCACTCGCGGAGCCAGCCGCGCGACGCGGTCCCCTGCCCCGCGGCGATCGATCCGAATCCCGTATGATCCCGTGTGATCGCGTTCATGGCCTGGCTCCCGGCGGCGTGGCTTCGGAAACGCTCGTGTCGGTCGCGACGGCCCCGTGGTCGGCGGCTCCGGACGCGCGGGTGAAGGTGCCCAGCGGCGTGACGGTGTCGGGCCGGATCTCGCCGCGGACCACGTCGTCGGGCCCGGGCAGGAAGTGCTCGACGATCTCCAGCCTCACGCTGGTGCCGCCGGTGACGTCGAGGAGGTGGCGGGCCACGCCGCGCACGAGCGGCTCCCAGTCGGCCCGCGCCTCGCGGCGGATCTCCTCCGGGACGTCGGCCGGCGGGATGCGGTCGGCGACCTTCTCGGCCACCATGAAGCGGCGGTGGTAGAGGAGGCGCGGCCAGTCCGCGTCGCGGTCGGGCGTCGAGCCCGACACCGTGGACCCGTCGGCGCGGGTCACGACCCAGCGGATCGAGTGGCCGGGGCCGGGGTTGGGCGCGAAGAAGCGGTAGCCGTGGTCGAGACCCAGCGCGTGGATGAACGGCCGCAGCGGGCCGAACGCCATGCGGGCGAGGTCGCTGGCCGGGGGCGGTCCCGCCAGCGGGGGCACGATGACGACGGCGAGGTAGCCGACGATCAGGAGCGACGCGATCACCTTGCGCCGCGGCGACCAGTCGGTGTCGGAGTGGGGAGTTGAGGTGCTCATGGCGAAACCCTAGGTCACGGTTTTCGGCACGGCGTGGTCGGCTCCGGGGAATCGCCGCCGCGGCCGGTCGTCAC
>JBJTJO010000252.1:0-6921 GCA_046095965.1 Planctomycetaceae bacterium | reverse complement strand
GGGTGGGGGCGATCATCTTGGGCGGGGGGTGGGTTGGGGGTGGGGTGGGGTGGGGTAAAGGTTGGGGGACGCGGCCGTCAGGGGCCGCCGCGGAGCCGCGGCTCCACCACGACGACGACATCGCGGCGCCGGGCGTCGGGCACGAGGGACGCGACGGCGACATTCTGCGCGGGCACGGGCCACGGCACCAACCCGAGCGACACGACGAGCGTGTGCGCGGCAGGCCAACGCAGCCGCTCGCCGACGCGCACGGCCGCGACCTGCGGCACCTGCACCGCGACGCCCTGGCGGTCGCCGGCCGGCGAGGCGAGCGCGACCGGGGCGAGCTTCTCGATCTGGTCGATACGGCAGCGGAACACGGCCTCGACCGCGGAGCCGTCGCGGGAGAGCAGGGGCTGCACGTCGATCGCCAGCCCCTCGTCGCAGGCCGCGTTCCGCAACTCCCAGCCCGGCCAGGCGTCGGGCCGCGGGGCGACGTCCTGCACGTAGGGCAGCTTCCGGCCGCCCGCGAGCGTGGCCGGCACCCCGTTGGCCGCCAGCACGGGATCGGCCGGCAACTCCTGGCAGTCCGACCGGGCGCGGATCCGGCCCACGACCAGGGCGCCGTCCTCGCGGGTGACCGTCCATGCCTGCACGCCCGGCGTGGCCGCGGCGATCGGCCGCAGCACCGGTCGGACGTCGGTCCGCCACGACGCGCTCGCGATCCCGAACACGCGGATCGAGAACCGGTGGGGCGTGTCGGCCTCGGTGACGAAGCGGTCCACGACGTCGGCCACGCGGGCCTGCACATCGGGGGTGTGGAAGCAGCACAGCCGGCCGGCATGCGCCGAGAGCGACGCCGGCGTGGCGCCGTGCCAGATGGCGTAGCCCGTGTCCTGCAGCACCCAATCCACCACGTGCCGCTCGGCCCCGCCGCCCGCCGCCTTCACGAACGGCCCGATGTCGTACGTCTTCCAGACCTGTCCGGCGTCGGCCGGCACCTGCGCCGCGCACGCGACGGAGAGTCCCGCCACGACCGCGGCCGCCATCGTCGTCGTCCACGCCATCGACCGTTCCATGATCCACCGGGATGCCGTGGGCGTCAGGTCAGCCGGGCCAGCACCAGGCTCGCGTTGTGGCCGCCGAAGCCGAAACTGTTGCTCATCGCCACATCCACCCGCGCGTCCCGGGCGACGTTGGGCACGTAGTCGAGGTCGCAGTCCGGATCCGGGTTCTCGAGGTTGATCGTCGGGGTGATCACGCCGCGGGCGATGGTGAGGGCGCAGACGACGGCCTCGATCCCGCCGCTGGCGCCGAGCGTGTGGCCGATCTGGCTCTTCGTGCTCGAGATCGCGAGCTTCCGTGCGTGGTCGCCGAACACCCGCTTCACGGCCTTCGTCTCCGCGACGTCGCCGAGGGGCGTGCTCGTGCCGTGGGCGTTGATGTAGTGGACGGCGTCGGTCCCGAGGCCGGCGTCCTCGAGGGCGGTGGTCATCGCCTGCGCGCCGCCGCGTCCATCCTCGTCGGGCTGGGTGATGTGGCCGGCGTCGCCGCTGGCCCCGTAGCCCCTGAGCTCGGCGTAGATGCGGGCGCCGCGGGCCCGGGCGTGGTCGAGCTCCTCGATCACGATCACCCCGGCCCCCTCGGCGAGCACGAAGCCGTCGCGGTCGGCGTCGAACGGACGGCTCGCCTTCTGCGGGGCGTCGCCGCGGAACGAGAGGGCCCGCATGTTCTGGAACCCGGCGAGGCCGATCGGCGTGAGGGCCGCCTCGCTGGCGCCGGTGATCATGACGTCGGCGTCACCGTACTGGATCGCGCGGAGGGCGCTGCCGATGGAGTTGGCGGCGCTGGCGCAGGCCGTGGCGACGGCGAAGTTCGGTCCCTTGGCGCCGAACAGCGCCGAGACGTGGCCGCTGGCCGAATTGACCATCAGCTTCGGGATCGTGAACGGGCTGACCTTGTCGATGCCCTTGTGGAGCAGCCGCTCCTCCTGGACCTCGAACTCCCACAGCCCGCCGATGCCCGAGCCGATGACGACGCCGCAGCGGTAGGGAGCCTCCTTCGAGAAGTCGAGCCCCGAGTCGGCGACGGCGTCCTTGGCGGCGGCGATCGCGAACTGCGTGAAGCGATCGAGCCGCTTGAGCTCCTTGGGGCCGGCGATCTCCTCCTGCTCGGGCTCCCACGGCACCTGGCCGCCGAACTGCACGCGATAGCCGGAGACGTCGAACAACGAGACCGGGCCGACGCCGCTGTCGCCGCGCACCAGCCGCTCCCAGACGGTCTCGAGCCTCCGCCCCAGGGGCGTGACGACTCCGAGCCCGGTCACCACCACACGCCGCTTCATCCTGCGCTTCCCTGACGCGCCGAGCCGGGCACCGTCGGCGCCGCGGCGAGATTCCATTCCCCGCGGCCCCCCGACGGGTCCGCGGTGCGCATCAGCCCTGATGCTTCTCGATGAACTCGATCGCCTGCCCGACGGTCTGGATCTTCTCGGCGGCGTCGTCGGGGATGTTGATCTCGAACTCCTCCTCGAGTTCCATCACCAGCTCGACGGTGTCGAGCGAGTCGGCCCCCAGGTCATTGATGAACGACGTTTCCGGCGTGATCTGATCCTTGGCCACCCCGAGTTGGGAGGCGACGATGTCGATCACGCGCTCTTGGACTGATGCCACCGGTTGACTCCTCCTGGGCGGCCGCCCGAGGGCGGGCCGTTGTGTGATCCCTGCAATCGGCCGCGGAGCCGTGAAAAGCCCCGCAGGTCGCCTGCATTGCCGCGATGATATACCCGTTGTCGCCCGGGCATGTCCAGCCCGGCAAAACCCATTTTCAGCCGATCAGCCCGCCGTCCACCACCAGGGTCTGTGCCGTCACGTAACCCGAAGAGGGGGCGGCCAGGAACAGCACGGCCTCCGCGATCTCCCAGGCCTCGCCGAGCCGCTTCGCCGGAACCCGCTTCTTCACCTCGTCGAGCAAAGCGGGGCCGAGGGCCGCGGTCATGTCGCTGGCGATGAAGCCCGGGGCCACCGCATTGACGGTGATCTTGCGGCCCGCGAGTTCCTTCGCGGCGGTCTTCGTCAGCCCCACGAGCCCCGCCTTCGAGGCCGAGTAGTTCGCCTGCCCGGGATTGCCGATCAGCCCCGAGACGCTCGCCACGTTGACGATCCGGCCGTAGCGCTGCTGCATCATGGGGCGGCTGGCGGCCCGCATGAACAGGAACGGCGCCCGGAGGTTGGTCGCCAGCACGTCGTCCCACTCCTCGTCGCTCATCCGCGGCAGGAGGGTGTCGCGGGTCACGCCCGCGTTGTTGACGAGGATGTCGAGCCGCCCGAGCTTCGCGATGACGTCGTCCACGGTCTTCTGGATGGCCGCCGGATCCTTGACGTCGCAGGCGAAGGCCTCGGCCCTGCCGCCGGCCGCGGCGATGCCCGCGGCCACGTCGGCCAGCTTGGTCACCGAGCGGGCCACGAGCGCCACGGTCGCCCCCGCGGCGGCGAGCGAGTTCGCGATCGCGCGGCCGAGGCCCTGCGAGGCGCCGGTGACGATCGCCACCTGCCCGGAGAGATCCACGTGGAGCCGGCGGGGCGGCGGGGCGGCGTCGTCGGCCATGGCGGAAGGTTTCCCGGGGGTCATGCGGATCAGTCGAACACGCCGGAGCAGGCCACGCCGCGGTCGATCCGCTTCATGAGCCCGCGCAGCACCCGTCCCGGCCCGACCTCGCGGAGGGCGCGGACGCCGGTGGACAGGATGTATGCCATGGATGCGTTCCACTCGACAACACCGACGACCTGCCGCGCGAGCAGGCCGCGAATCTCGGCCGGGTCGGAGTGAGGCCGGGCATCGACGTTGCTCACGACCGGCAGGCGCGGGGCCCGCAGGTCGATGCCGGCCAGGGCCGCCGCGAGCCGCTCCACCGCGGGCTGCATGAGCACGGTGTGGAACGCGCCGGCGACCTCGAGCGGCACGCACTTCATCGCTCCCGCGGCCGGGGCCGCGGCCTCCAGGCGGCGACAGGCGGCGACCGAGCCCGAGGTCACGATGTTGCCGGGACAGAGCACGTTGGCCACCTCGAGCACGTCACCCTCGCGGCACTCGTCGCAGAGGGCCGCGACCTGCTCCCGCTCGAGCCCCAGCACCGCCACCATCGCCCCAGGCCGGGTTTCAGCGCACTCCTGCATGGCCCGGCCGCGGACGTCCACGAGACGGACGGCATCGTCGAAGCCGAGCGCCCCGGCAAAGACGAGCGCCGTGTACTCGCCGAGCGAGAGGCCCGCGGTGACCGGCGCGGCCGCGAGGTCCCCTCCGGACCGCTCCCGGAGCACCTCGAGCGCCGCCAGGCTCGTGACCAGGATCGCGGGCTGGCTGACGGCGGTCGTGTTGAGCCGCTCGGCGGGGCCCGCGCGACAGACGGCGAGCAGGTCGTAGCCGAGGATCGCCGAGGCCCGCGCGAAGAGTTCGGCCGCGGCGGGGCAGGCCTCGACCCAGTCGCCCGCCATGCCCACGGACTGGGCACCCTGGCCGGGGAACACGAGCGCCGGGGCGGGGGCCGCCGGGGAAGGGGCTTCGGCCACGCGTCCGCTCCTCGCCCGCTATTCCTCGGACTTGACCACGGCGCGGCCCTTGTAGTGGCCGCAGGTGCCGCAGATGCGGTGCGTGGGCACCGCCTTGCCGCAGGTCGGGCAGAACGTCAGCTGCCGGGGCGTGAGGAAGTCGTGGGCCCGCCGGGACCGGGTCTTCTGGTTGGATTGGCGTCGCTTTGGAACGGCCATGGGATCACCTTGCGCGTGAACGAGAGTCTGGAACGATAGCCCCGGCAACCGTCCCGCGTCAAACGCAGGGGGCTTTTCGCCCGCGAAAAACCCGGTTCATGTGGTGCTCGGCGGCGGATCGTCCTGGTACATCCGCCAGGTTTTCGTGCGCACCGCGCCGCCGCGTTCGAGGCTCCCGCGGGTCAGGACGTTGCTCTCCAGGATCCAGGAGAACTCGGCCTCGCGGATGCCCCAGTCGAGCACGGGCGGGACGAGCGCGTCGAGCAACACGAGGCCGATACCCCACGCCTGGTACTCGGGCACCACGTTCGCCGTCACCAGCCGCACGTTCTTGATGGCCCGCCGGTTCCAGAGCAGGCGCGCCCAGCCGAAGGGCAGGAGCCGGCCGCCGATCATGCGGATCCGGGGGTTGTAGTCGAGCAGGGCGAACGTGGTGCCCACGGCCTTGCCGTTCACCTCCGCGACCACCGCCAGGTCCCGGACGATGAGATGCCGCAGTTCCCCGGCGAGGTGGAGGATCTCCGCCTCGCTGAAGGGCACGAAGCCCCAGTTGGCCCGCATGCTGTCGTTGTAGATGCGGAAGTAGAGCTTGACGTCGTCCTCGAACCGCGACTTGTCGAGCGGCCGGAGCTTCACGCCGAACCGTTCGAGGACCGCGTCGCGCATCTCCCGGAGCTTCGGATCCTGCTTGGCGAGCATCGGCACCTCGCCCCAGTAGGCGTACATGTCGTGCGCCTTGACGAAGCCGTTCTCCTCGACGAGCCGGGGATACCACGGCGGGTTGTAGGTGGTCATGAACGTGGGCGGCTTGTCGAAGGCATCCACGAGCAGCCCCGCCTCGTAGTTGAGCGACGGGTTGGCCGGGCCCCGGACGCACGTCATGCCGCGGCCGCGGAGCCAGTCGCGGGCGGCCCCGAACAGGGCCCGGGCGGCGTCGTCGTCGTCGCGGCACTCGAAGAACCCGAAGAAGCCCCGCCGCTCCTTGTGACGCTCGTTGTGGGCCCGGTCCACGACGGCGGTGATCCGGCCGACGTCGGTCCCGCCGCGGCGGACGAGGAACGAGCGGGACTCGGCCTGCCGGTAGAACGGATGCGGCAGAAAGCCGAGCAGGCCCTTCTGCGAATGGATCAGCGGCGGGATCCAGATGGGGTCGCCCCGGTAGATGTCCCACGGCAGGCGGATGAACCGCCGCTGCTCGGACCGGCTTTCGACGGGCCGCACGACGAGGTCTGTCACGGGCGGTCTCCGGGAAGGGGCGGGGACGACAGGGGGCGGCCCGCGGCCGCGCGGCCGCATCATCAAGCCGCCGCCGGACCGGCGTCAACGCCTGAACGACCGTCACGACCGGACCCGGACCGGTGGGGGGGCGTATCGGCGGCCGATTCCATCGAGGGTTTGCATGCCGCCCGGCGAAGGGGCAGGATCGTCGCTCCCGCGATCGACCTCCCCCCTGTCCGGAGTCTCCCGTGCCCCTGTTTCACAACGCGACGTTCCAGCGCTTCATGGCCGGCTCCTTCCTGGAGCGCTGGGGCGTGCGGATCCTCGCCGAATCCGAACTGTTCATGCTCGGCTTCCACAAGGACCGTGACCTGATGCGGCGGATGACGAAGCTGCGCCGCGGCCGGCGCAGCCTGATCACGGGCAACGAGCAGTTCCTCATCCACTCGATCGTCGCGGGCATGGCCGGCACGGCGGGCGACATCGCCGAGGTGGGCGTGTACGAGGGGAGTTCCACGCGGGTGATCTGCGAGGCGAAGGGGGGCAAGCGGCTCCACGTCTGCGACACGTTCACGGGCCTGCCCGCGCCGACCGCGGAGGATCGCGGCGTCGAGACGCAGGGGTGCTACGCGTGCGGCCTGGAGGGGATTCGCGAGTACCTCGCTGGCTTTCCCAACGTCGAGTACCACGTCGGCTTCTGCCCGGACTCGGTCCGCGGCGTGCTCGACGACACGCGGTTCTGCTTCGTCCACCTCGATCTGGACCTGTACTCGAGCACGAAGCAGTGCCTGGAATACTTCTTTCCGCGGCTCGTGCCGGGGGGCATCCTGCTCTCGCACGACTACTCGCTGCTCGACGGCGTGCGGCAGGCGTTCGACGAGTTCGTGGTCGGCCGCCGCGAGAAGGTGATCGAATTGCCCACGACACAGTGCATGCTCGTGAAGGGCGGGGGCGACGG
>JBJTJO010000251.1:0-10068 GCA_046095965.1 Planctomycetaceae bacterium | reverse complement strand
GTCGGCGGCGGACTGCGGTACGTGTCGCTCCACGAGCCCGAGGTGGGCCGCGACTTTCCCGAGTTGGCGCCCGACGACCTGATGCGGCAGATGTACGTCGTGGACACGCGCGGCCGGGCCCGCGGCGGCGCCGAGGCCGTGCGGTATCTCACGCGGCGGCTGCCACTCCTCTGGCCGCTGGCCCTGCCCCTCCACGTGCCGGGCAGCCTGCCACTCTGGTCGGCGCTCTACCGGTTCGTCGCCAAGCGTCGCTACGCGATCGCCGGCACGTGCGACGAGGGCACCTGCCGCCTGCCGTGAAGTGAGCGGCCCCAGTGGCGCACACCTCCAGGTGTGCGAATCCGCCCAGACTCACCACCCACATTCGCACGCTGGAAAGCGTGCGCCACGGCCCAGTGGCGCACACCTCCAGGTAGAAGAATCCAGTGGCGCACACCTCCAGGTGTGCGAAGGCGCCCAGACTCACCACCCACATCCGCACGCTGGAAAGCGTGCGCCACGGCCCTGGGGTGACACCTGCTCTACAGGTTCACTCGTCGCCGTCAGTCGCAGGCTCGCCCGACTCGATCTCCTTGAGGAGCCGGGTCATCGTGTTGGCGTGCACGCCCAACAGCTTGGCGGCGTTCGCCTTGTGGCCGCGGGTCATCTCGAGGGCCTCCTTGATGGCCTGCTCGCGGAGCTTCGCAAGGTCGAGGCATGGGAGGCGACCGGCGCCGGCCGTCTTCGCGTTGGCCCTGGACGGCACCCGGGGCTCCGTCTGCAGCACGTAGCCCTGTTCGATCGCATGCTCGAGCTGCCGGACGTTGCCCGGCCACGAGTAGGCACAGAACTCGGCGAGCGCCTCGGGCGACGGCTCCCAGACCGGGAGACGGTAGCGATCGGCGAACTTCTGCGCGAAGAACCCGATGAAGTGCGGGATGTCCTCCTTCCGCTCGCGGAGCGGCGGGACCTTCAGCTCGATCATGTTGAGCCGGTAATACAGCTCCTCGCGGAAGTTCCCCTTCTCGACCTCCTCCTCGAGGTCGCGGTTCGTGGCCGCGACGATCTGCACGTCGATCGGCACCGGCTCCGTGGCGCCGACCGGAATCACCTCGCGCTGCTGGAGCACGCGGAGGAGCTTCGGCTGGAGCTCGGCCGGCATCTCCCCGATCTCGTCGAGGAACACGACGCCCCCCTGGGCGGCGCGGAAGATGCCGAGCGACTTGCCGGCGGCGCCGGTGAACGCACCCTTCTCGTGGCCGAACAACTGGCTCTCGGCGAGCGTGGGCGTGAGGGCCGCGCAGTTGACGGGCACGAACGCCTTGCTGACCCGCGGGCCGCTGCGGTGCAGGAGTCGCGCCCAGAGTTCCTTGCCGGTGCCGGTCTCGCCGCACACGAGCACCGTGCACTCGACCTCCGCGGCCCGCTCGATCGACTTGGCGATCCGCCGCATCGTCGAGTTGGAGCCGAGCACCCAGTTGCTGGGGCCACCGGGCGTCGAGATGCGGTTGCCGCCAGGTGCCGGCTCGCAGACGACCGCCGGATCGAGCGACCCGCCACGCGGATCGCGTACCGCGGAGTCCTGTCCTCGGAAAGTCAGCGGTCGGATGGCCATCGTGGCGTGCCTTGCTTGGCGAAAACCGGAAGTCCCGCCCGGGCTGAAACTTTCGTGAGTATCCCGGTCCTCGCCGGGCAATGCAACAGCCAGGTGGGACATTTTCCCGAAATTTTCCGGGCCCAGCCGTCACCCCCGAAAAACCCGGCAAACTCAGGGGTCCTCGGGGGCAGCCCCCGGGTCCTCACCCCCCTCCCGGGCCTCGAAAAACAGCAGGTGCTGCCACGGGAGACGGTCGAACTCGCGGACCAGGGCGAAGCCCGCCGGCTCGAGCTCCGCTCGCACCTGGGCCTTCGTCATCTTGTGGAGCGGCTTGATCGGCACCGCGGCGTCCTCGCCGCGGAACTCCGCGAGCACGAACCGGCCCCCGGGCGCGAGGCTCGCGCGGATCCGCCCGAGCATCTGCTCAGGGTGGGAGAACTCGTGGTAGACGTCCACGCACAGGACCACGTCAATCCGCCCCTCGGGCAGGCGCGGATCGACCGCCGTGCCGAGCACCGGGCGGATGTTCGCGGGCTTCTCCTCGCCGGCGCGCTCGGCGAGCAGCCGCAGCATCTCCGGCTGCACGTCCACGGCGTAGACGACGCCCTCCGGTCCCACGCGGCGGGCGATTTCGAGCGTGTAGAAGCCGTTGCCGCAGCCCATGTCGCAGACGGTCTGCCCGGCCTCGATCTCGAGGGCGTCGAGCAGCATCCGGCAGTCCTCCTCCCGCTGCCGGCTCTCGCGGACGAGCCAGGGAGCGCCCGTGAAATGCATCGTCTGCGCGATCTCGCGACCCATGTGATGGGTGGGCGCGGGCGGGATCACGACGGCCGTGTCGATGGCGGTGTCGATCGGCACCGGCTCGGCGCGGGCCGTGCCGACGGCGAGGAGAAGCAGGATCCGAGGGATGACGACGGCCGCGCGCATGCGGCGAGTATACGCGGGCGACGCGCACCGCACGTCAGGCGGCCGCCTCACGACAGGCGGGCAGGCCGCCCGCGTCGCACCAACTCGCGATCGTGATCCCGGCCGCGGCGGCCCGGGCGGCGAGCAGCGGGGCATCGACGAGGATCGTGCGGCCCGCCTCGATGGCGAGCACGGCGGCGCCGGCGGCCGCGAGCGAGTCGAGCGTGCCGACGCCGATCGTCGGCATGTCGAAGCGCAGGTCCTGCTGCGGCTTGGCCACCTTCACCACGGTCATGCCGCCCGCCGGGCAGAGGGACCCGGCGCGGCGGATGCACTCGTCGGTGCCCTCGATCGCCTCGAGCGCGAGCGGGGCCCGGTTCCGCACCACGACCGTCTGGCCGATGTCGTGGCGGCCGAGTTCCTTGGCGAGCCTCCAGCCGAAGATCACGTCGGCCTCCTGCCGCAGGGTCAGTGGCCGGCCCGCGAGGATGCCTGCTCCGGCGAGCAGTTCCGGGGCGAAGTCGGTGGCGGGGCAGATCGTCACGCCACTTGAGTCGAAAGCGGCGGCGATCGCGCCCAGAAGCGAGTCGTCGCGGTTGTCGCGGCGGCGGGTCACGAAGTGGGGCCAGAAGGTCTTGAGGCCCGTCCAGTCGGGCAGGTGGCGGAGCCAGGCCCGCCGGCCGAAGAGTTTCCTCTTGTGGACCTTTCCGGCCATCGTGGCCCGGCGGCAGCCCGCCTTGCGGAAGAACTCGATTGCGTGTCCGAGCTCGGCCACGCCCACGTCGCCGTGCACGTCGGCGAGCCCCTCGAGCTCGGCGTCGGCGTGGTCGCGGATGGCGAGGATCGCCGTGCGGCCGCCGTGGCGGCGGACGGCCTCCGCCACCATCACGGGATAGCGCCCCCAGCCGGCGAGACCATCGGCATCCTCGCCGGCGAGGAGTCCGTCGGGTGCGTGCGTGTGGGCCTGCATGGCGGGGCGGGTCAGGCGGCGTCCGCGGCGCGGCCGCCGCGGTGCTCGAGGGCATCGACGCGGGCGGCGAGCGTCTTCAGGTCCTTCCGCATCTCGGGGAGCTTCGACATCGTGGCCAGCTGGAGCTTGCGGTCGCGGAGGTCGATCGCGGGCTCGCCGAGGACGGTCTTGCCGGCCTCGATGTCGCACGACACGCCCGACCGGGCCCCGAGCACGGCCCGGTCGCCGATGTGGACGTGGTCGCGGACGCCCACCTGCCCGGCCATCACGACCCAGTCGCCGGTCGAGGTGCTGCCGGCCACGCCGACCTGCGAGCAGATCATGGCGTGCCGGCCCACGCGGACGTTGTGGGCGATCATCACGAGGTTGTCGAGCTTCGAGCCCGCGCCGATCACGGTGGGGCCGTAGGTGCCGCGGTCGATCGTCGTGTTGGCCCCGACCTCGACGTCGGGACCGAGTTCCACCCAGCCGAGCTGTGCCGAGATCCGGTAGCCCTCGGCCGTGGGCTTGTAGCCGAAGCCGTGCGCGCCGAGGACGGCGCCCGCATGGACGATCGCGCGGTCGCCGACGACGGTGTTCTCGTAGAGCACGGCGTTGGGAAATATCTCGGCGCCGGCGCCGAGTCGGCAGCCCGCCATGACGTGCACGCCCGGGTGGATGGTCGCGCCCGGGCCGATCTCGACGTCGGGGCCGATCGAGACGAAGGCGCCGACGTCCACGTCGGCGGCAAGGCGGGCCGAGGGATGGACGTCGGCCCTGGGGCTCACGCCCGCGCGGGCGCGCGGGCGCGGCGGCCGGAAGTGGGTGACGGCGGCGGCAAACGCGGCGTGCACGTCGGGCACCTCGATCGTGGGCCGGTCGAGGGGGCCCGAGCCGGCCGGAACGATCGCCGCCGCGGCCTTCGATGCGGCGAGCAGGTGGAGCCGCTCGGGTGCATCGACGAGCGTGGCGGCGGCCGGACCGGCGGTGTCGAGCGTGGCGACGCCCGTGATCGGAGTCGCGCCGTCACCGACGAGCGTGCCACCGACCCGCGCGGCCAGATCCGCGAGCGTGAGCGACATGGCGAGACCTCCCTGCGACCGCCGGGACTCCCGGCGCGACGGGGAGGGTAGGGACGACAGGCCGCCGCTGCAAGGCGGCCCCGGGCGGCCATGTTCCTCGCCTCCCCCTCGGGGAGAGGCCGGCCGCAGGCCGGGTGAGGGTGCCCGTGAGGCTCCGCTGATTCCCTGCACCCTCACCCCGGCCCTCTCCCAGAGGGAGAGGGAGAAATGGAACGGGTCAGGCCACGATCTGCGGCTCGGTCTCGCGGTCGTCCTCGACCTCGGCGCCGCTGGCGAGCCACTTGGGGGGCCAGAAGGCCACGAGCAGGATCGCCGCGGCCGCCAGCGCCATGAACGCGGGGACGAGGAACAACTGCCGGTAGTCCACCGTGCCGTCGGCCGCGGTGAGCTTCGTCTGCAGCGGGATGAAGAGCCACTTGGCGGCCAGGTCGCCGAGGCCCAGCACGAGCAGGTTGAACAGGCTCTGGGCACTCGAGCGGACGTCCTTCGGGAAGGCCGCGTCGATGAAGATGTAGAGCGTGGCGAAGAAGAAGGCGTAGCAGATGCCATGGAGCACCTGCACCGCGATGATCACCGCCTGGTTCTGCGGCAGGAAGGCGAACACGGCGAACCGGGCCGCGTGGCCGAGGATGCCGAGGATCATCGTCGTCTTCCAGCCGAGCTTGGCGAGCACGCCACCGAGGACGGCCATCGTGAGGATCTCCGCCACCTGGCCGATGCTCATCACGGGCATGATCCACTCCGGCTTGATGCCCACCGTCTTGCTCGCCAGGAAGCCGCCGGCCATCACGAAGTAGCCGTTGTGGATGACGGCGTCGATGAACGTGACGAGGAACAGCACGAGCAGGTAGGGGTACGCGAGGAACCCGGTCGCCTTCAGCCACGCGATGCTGCCGTCTCCCGCAGCCGTCTTCTTCGGGGGCGTGTGCGGAAGGAGCAGGCTGTAGGCGGCGAGCACGAGCGAGGTGATCCCGGACACCAGGAAGATGTTGCGGCTCGCGGCCACGGCCTCGGCCCCCTCCTTCCCCTGGAGCACGAAGTAGAGCGGCCAGGCGGCGAGGATCCAGCCGATCGTGCCTCCCATCCGCACGAGGCCGAACTCCTTCTGGGCGTTCTGCATGTGGGTGAACGCGATGGAGTTCGAGACCGAGATCGTGGGCACGTAGAGCAGGGCGTGAACGAGCATGAGGCCGAAGAACGTCGGAAAATCCTTGGCCCAATACATGCCGAGGATGGCCAGGCCGCCGACCAGGTGGCTCGCTGCCATGAACTTCTCGGCCGCGAACGTGCGGTCCGCGAACTGGCTCGAGAAGAAGATCCCCACGATCGAGGCGATGGCGAAGGCACTTCCCACCCAGGCGACCTGGGAGTCGGTGAAGGCGAGGCCGTCCTTGCCCATGTAGCCCCAGATCAGGGGCAGCCACGCGCCCCAGATCGCGAACTCGAGGACCATCATGAGCCAGAGGCGGAACGTCGGGGCGGGAGCGGTGGAGGTATTCATGGGCGGCGAGGATACCACGCCGCCGGACGGCCCGCGTGCGCGGTCCCTACAGCCAATCCCCCACCGTCTGCTCGAGCCGGGACTCGGCGGCCAGCGCCCGGAGCTTTTCCATGGCCCGCCCCTGGATCTGCCGGATGCGCTCCTTGCAGACGCCCATGCGGGAGCCGAGTTCTCGGAACGTCCGCGGGGCCTCCCCGTCGAATCCGAAGCGGGCCACCACGATCCGCCGCTCCCGGGGCTCGAGTTCGGCCAGGAACCTGGCGAACAGTTCCTTCAGGCCCGCGAGTTGCTCGGGCGAAGGCTGCAGGTCGGCCGGCGGCGGCGCGGCCCGCGCCGCGAGTGCCGCGTCGTCGCTCGTGAACCGGGCACGGAACGTCCGCCCGCGTTGTGAGAGCCGGAAGAAGTGCCGCTGCACGGCGTAGGTGGCATAGGTGCTGAAGCGGTTGCCCAGCGCGAAGTTGAACTTCTCGACCGCCCGCATGAGCGCCACGTTGCCTTCACCGACGAGATCCTCGAAGGACCAGGACGGGTCGATGAACTTCTTGGCGATCGAGACCACGAGTCGCAGGTTCGACGTGACCAGGATCGCCTTGACCGTCTCGGCCTCCGCGAGCAGCGCCTCGACGCGGTCCATCTGACGGGCGGTGGCCCGGCGGCGGTCGAGGCGACCCCGGTCCGCGGCGGCCCGGAACTTCAGCCAGTTCATCCGCCGGAAGTAAAACTGTTCCTCGTCCTTGGTCAGCAGCCGGGTGCGGTAGAGGCTCGCGAGATAGGGCGTGAGGCCCTCGCCCCGCGGGGGCTCTGCATCGGAGCGGTCGAGGGGGACGGCCGCGTCGGCCGGCGGCGACGTGGCGAGCCGTTCGGCGTCGGCCTTCAGGAAGGCGCGGCAGGGGATGTAGTCGATGTCCCGGCCAAAGAATGCCTCGCGGCGCTCGCGGAGGGCGCTCCGCCGCGGGGAGTTGCCTTTCGTGGCGGGACGGCGGACTCGGCGGCGGGCAATGCTGGCGGTGGCGATCATGGAGCCTCCCTGGCGGCCCGTGTGGTATCGAGCCTGCCGAGGTGGAGAACCGCAGGGGTTTCGCGGTCCTAACCGGCAGGACCGGTCGCCCGAGCCCATCCTGCCCGGGTGCCGGCTCGAGGAGGCGGCGAAGTGGTCGCCCGTGTTCGGGTTCGGGGGACGGTCACCCTCGGCCGGCGGTGCCTCCTCGACGCGACCATTTGGCCGCGGGAGCCGTCATCCCAGGCGGCGGAGGTCGCGGAGGCTCGCGAGCAGGCCGTCGCGGAAACGCGGGTCGGCGATCGACGCGAGCAGCCTGCCCCGCTCCACGAGCGATTTGCCGTGGAGGTTCACCGCGCCGTGCTCCGTCACCACCCAGTGGACGTGACCCCGCGTCGTGACCACGCCGGCGCCGGCCTTCAATTCCGCCACGATCCGCGACACCGTGCCGTTGGCCGCCGTGGACGGCAGCGCGATGACGGGCTTGCCCCCCTTGCTCATCGCCGCGCCCCGCATGAAGTCCATCTGGCCGCCGATCCCGGAGTAGATACGGTGGCCGATCGAGTCGGCGCAGATCTGCCCCGTGAGGTCCACCTCGAGTGCCGAGTTGAGCGCCACCATCCGCTCGAGCTTGCGGATCGCGTTCGTGTCGTTCGTCTTGTCGCAGGGATGGAACTCGACGAGCGGGTTGTCGTCCACGAAGTCGTAGACCCGCTGCGAGCCGACCACGAAGCTCGTCACGATGCGCCCCGGGCTGATCGTCTTGAAGCGGTTCGTGACCACGCCCGACTCGACGAGGCCCACGACGCCGTCGGAAAACATCTCCGTGTGGATCCCGAGGTCGCGGTGGCCCGTGAGGCGCGCGAGCACCGCGTCGGGGATCGCGCCGATCCCCATCTGCAGGCAGGCCCGGTCCTCCACGAGCGCGGCGACGTGCTCCCCGATCCGGGCCTCGACCACGCCCTCGGCGTGCGGGGCGTGCTCGGGGAGCGGCCGGTCGGTCTCACAGAACGCGGCGATGCGGCTCACGGGCACGGCCGTGTCACCGTGCGTCCGCGGCATCCGGGCGTTGACCTCCGCGAGCACGAGCGGCGCCGTGTCCACGGCGGCCCGCGCGGCGTCGCAGGAGGTGCCGAGCGAGCAGTAGCCGTGGCGGTCCGGCGGCGACTCCTGCACGAGCGCCGCGTCGAGTGGGACCGCTCCCGTGGTGAAGAGCCCCCGAATGTCGGAGAGACAGATCGGCACGAAGTCGGCGCGGCCCTCGGCCACCGGGCCGCGGAGCCCCGGGCCGGTGAACAGCGACACCGAACGGAACCGCTGCGCGTGCTCCGGCGCCGTGAACGGTGTCGGGCCCTCGAGGTGCAGGTGCCAGAGGCGGACGCCGGCGAGGTCGGTCCGCCGCGCGAGCGCCTCGAGGAGCGGCGTGGGCGTGGCCGCGGCCCCGTGCACGAAGACGTGCGAGGAACTTTTCAGCCGGGCGACCACGGCATCGGGGGATTCGGGCATGGGAAAGGCCTCGACATTCCTCACGTGTCGGGATTGTACGATGCGGTGCCCCCCGGGATCCGCACGAGCGCGAGCCATGACCAGACACCTCGTCATCGTCCTCGGCGACCAGCTCGACCGCACGGGCGCGGCGTTCGACGGGTTCGACCGCTCGCGCGACCGCGTGTGGATGGCCGAGGTCGCCGAGGAGTCCACCCACGTCTGGACGCACAAGGCGCGGATCGCGGTTTTTCTCGCCGCGATGCGGCACTTTCGCGACGCGCTCCGCGCGGAGCGGATCGACGCGGACTACACGGAACTCGCGGCCAAGCCCGCGCGGGGCGAGCCCGGGTCACTCGCCGCAACGCTGGCCGCGAGCCTCGCCAGGGACCGCAGGGCCGGGCGGTTGCCCGACGCGATCGTCGTCGTCGAGCCGGGCGAGTGGCGGGTGCAGGCGGCGCTCCGGGCGGCCGCCCGGGAGGCGGGCATCCCGCTCGAGATCCGCCCGGACCGCCACTTCTATTGTTCGCGGGACGACTTCGCCGCCCACGCGGAGGGTCGCAAGCAACTGCGGCTCGAATACTTCTACCGCCCGCTGCGCGAGCGGTTCTCCATTCTCATGGACGACGGGGAACCGGCCGGCGGCCGCTGGAACTTCGACGCGGAGAACCGCGGGGCGTTTCCCAAGACGGGGCCGGGCAAGGTGCCGCCACCCGTGCGGTTCCCGCCCGATGCCGTGACGCGGGGCGTGATCGACATGGTGAGCGCGCGGTTCGCGAAGCACCCCGGCAGCCTCGCCGACTTCGACTGGCCGGTGACGCCCGCCGATGCCCGGGCCGCGCTCGACGACTTCGTGGCGCACCGGCTGGGAAACTTCGGCCTCTACCAGGACGCGATGTGGACGGGCGAGCCGTGGCTCTGGCACTCGCGGCTCTCGCAGGCGATGAATCTCAAGCTCCTCGACCCGCGCGACGTGGTCGCGGCCGCCGAGAAGGCCTACGGCGGAAAGAAGATTCCGCTCGAGGCGGCGGAGGGCTTCATCCGGCAGGTGATCGGCTGGCGGGAGTACGTCCGGGGCATCTACTGGCACTTCATGCCCGAGTACGAGCAGCGGAACGCCCTCGGCGCGGACCGTCCCCTGCCGGCCTTCTACTGGACCGCCGAGACGGAGATGAACTGCCTCAAGGACGCGATCGGGCAGACGCTCCGCTATGGCTACGCCCACCACATCCAGCGGCTCATGGTGACGGGCCTCTTCGCGCTCCTCGCGGGCGTGAGGCCCGAGGACGTGCACCGCTGGTACCTCGCGGTCTACGTGGACGCCGTCGAGTGGGTGGAGCTGCCGAACACGCTCGGCATGAGCCAGTTCGCCGATGGCGGCGTGATGGCGTCGAAGCCCTACTGCGCGACGGGTGCCTACATCGACCGGATGAGCAACGCCTGCACGGGCTGCCGGTTCGAGCCCAAGAAAGCCAGCGGCCCTGACGCCTGCCCGTTCACGACGCTCTACTGGGACTTCCTCGCGCGGCATCAGAAGCTGCTCGCCCGCAACCAGCGGATGACGATGCAACT
>JBJTJO010000250.1:0-6877 GCA_046095965.1 Planctomycetaceae bacterium | reverse complement strand
CGAAGTGCACGAAGGCCGCGGCCGTCACCACCTCGAACCACGTGGGGCCGCGGCCGCCGCGGATCGCCGCCGCCCGGTCCAGCGCCTCGACCGCGGGGATCACCGGCGCGAAGGCGGCCACCAGGTCGCGCGGCCCGATCGGCCGGCCATCGACGCAGATCCGCTCCTCGAGCCGGCGCACGTGGGGCGAGGTGTAGCGCCCCACGCGATGGCCCGCGGCCGCCAGGATCTCGGCGAGCATCGCGACGGTGGATCCCTTGCCCTTCGTGCCCGCCACGTGGGCCACGCGGAGGCGCTCGTGGGGCGAGCCCACGGCGGCGAGCAGACGCCGCACGCGCGCCAGGCCGAACACGGCCCGGGGGTCGCCCCGCGGGGGCGTGCGCTCGTAGTCCTGGCGCCGGGCGAGCCAGGCGAGCACGGCGGCCCGCGAGTCCACCGCCGGCCGCGGCCGGCCCGGGCCTGCCGTCGCCTCTCGCGTCCTTCGCATCTTCCGCAGGCTCCCGGCCCGGCTCGCGCCGCGTCCGGGACGCGGTCCTCGTGAAGCCACGAGTGTACCCCGCCCCCCGGCGCGGGGCCCGCGCGCCGACAAGCGGCCTTGACCGGCGGCGCGAGGTTCCGGACCGTCTGCGCTTCCGTGGTGGCGGCGCCTCGTCGCCCGACACGCCCGTCGTCCCGATCCATCCACGTCGTCCCGATCCAGGCTCGACCCCATGCGAGTTCCATGCCCCAAGCCCTGTCGCCGGGCGTCATCCGTGGCCGTCGCCGCGCTCCTGGCGGCGGGGTGCGGCTGGCTGCCGGGCGCGGCCGCGCAGGAACCGCTCCCGCAGCCCGAGGGAGCTGTCGCGCCGCCGATGTACATCGGCGAGCCGTTTCCGTCCGGAGCGGTCCAGGCCGGCGTCCCCCACGCCGTCGCCATCGACATGCTGCCGACGTGGCCACGGTGGTTCGCGGGCGCGTCGGGGCTGATCATGACCCGCACGCTCGAGTCGGGCGCGGCCACGATGCAGCCCCTCGGCGGCGTGCAACTCTCGACGGGCGACGCCGGGGCTTCCTGGCCCGGCGGCGTCGATCTGCACCTCGGCCGCTGGTTCGGTGCCCGCCAGCACCACGCCGTCGAGTTCATCTACTGGGGCGTCTATGGCATCGGCGCGACCGCGACCGTCGCCAGCGCGCCGGCCGCCTCGATCCAGGCGATCCCGCAGGCCGCGGCGGGCGTCTTGGTGGGCGACCTGCCGGCGTCCACCTTCCTCGCGAACGCATCCGCGCAGTCGATCACCCGCTCCGACCTCGTCAACGACGTGGAGGTCAATTGGATCTACGCGCTCTGGGACCGGCCCGAGTTCCTGCCGCGCGACCGGGCGGTGAGCCTGATGTGGCTGGCGGGCTTCCGCTTCTTCCAGGTCGAGGACGTGCTGACGCTCGCCACCACCGCCGGCACCACGTCCCTCGGCGCAGCGGACCTGGCCGTGGCCACGAACAACAACCTCTATGGCGGCCAGGTCGGCGCGAAGTTCGACTGGCGATTCATGCCGAGCGTGCGTCTCGCCGTGGTGCCGAAGTTTCTCGTCGCCGGCAACGCGATCACGAACACGACCACGCTCTCCTCGGCGGCGGGGTCGGGCGCGACGTTCGCGGACGGCTCGCCCGTCAACGTGCATGCGACGCTCGGCGTGTTCTCGTGGCTGGGCTCGATCGACACGGGCCTCGCGTGGGACGTCACCGACCACTGGACGCTGTCGCTCGGCTACCGGGTCGTGGGCGTGGGCAACATCGCCCAGGCCGACGGCCAGTGGCCCGCGTTCATCGCGACGCCGGCCTCGCTGTCGGGCGTGTCCGCCGGGAGCAGCACGATCATCCACGGCGGCTTCGCGGGCTTCGAGGGGCGCTACTGACGGCGGGCGTCCGCGTCCGCCGCACCGGCGGCGTTCCGCCCGCCGCGGCCACCGCGTTGACATTCGCCCCCGCGAGCGATAGTTTCCAGACAGATTCTCCGCGACGCGCCGGCGACTTCGCACGCCACCACGGGGGATTAGCTCAATTGGGAGAGCGTCTGGCTGGCAGCCAGAAGGTCAGGGGTTCGAATCCCCTATCCTCCACTGCATCGAGGGCGCGTCGCGGGATGAGCGGATGGGCCTGGGCGGATGGTCGGTTCGTCCCGCAGGACGGGCTGGCGGTCCCTGTCGGTGACGCGGGCTTCGTGCTCGGCGCCACGGTCACCGAGCAGCTGCGGACGTTCCGCGGGCGGTTGTTCCTGCCCGACGTCCATGTGCGACGCCTCGCGGAGTCGCTCGCGATCCTCGGCCTCGAGCCCGGCGTGTCGCCCGCCGAGCTGGCGGCGGCCGCCGCCGAGGTCGCCGCCCGCAACCACGCGCGCTGCGCCGCCGGGCGGCCCGCGGCCATGCTGCCTCCCGATCTCGGGGTCGTGATCTTCGTCACCCCCGGCGACCTGCCGGCCCAGCACGAGGGGCGGGGTGGAACGCCGCGGGCGGTCGTGCATTCGTTCCCCCTCGCGTTCGGCACCTGGGCCGCGGCCTACGACGCCGGCGTCGCCCTGCGGAGCGTGGCCGTGCGGCAGGTGCCCGAGACCTGCTGGCCGATCCGGGCCAAGGTCCGCAGCCGCCTGCACTACTTCCTCGCCGACCGCGAGGCCCGGGCCACGGAGCCCGCCGCCCGAGCTGTCCTCGCACACGCGGACGGACGGATCAGCGAAACGTCCACCGCGAACGTGGCGCTCGTCGCGCATGGCACGGTGACGTCGCCGCCGCCGGCCGATGCGCTTGCCGGCGTGAGCCTCGATCACGCGCGGCGGCTGGCCACGCGGCTCGGCATCCCCTGGCGCGAGGCGTCGTTGACCGCGGCCGACCTCGCGGCCGCCGACGAGATCCTGCTCACGAGCACGCCGAGTTGCATCCTGCCGGCGACGCGGTTCGACGGCGCGTCCGTGGGCGCCGGCCGGCCGGGCCCCGTGTTCCACGCGATCCTCGCGGCGTGGAACGCCGAGGTCGGCCTCGACATCGCCGCGCAGGCGCGCGAGTGGGGCGGGAAGGACGTCCCGTCCCGCGAGTAGGCCGCCCCGACGATCCATGCACCGCACGCTCCGCATGCTCCTGCTGCTCGCCCTTGCCGCCGTCGCGGTGCCGCTCGTGCCGTTTCTGCTCGTGGGCGCCCGGCTCGACCACGCGGTCGCCGCATGGCTTGACCCGCCGCCGCCGCCGGCCGTGCTCGCGGCGGCGGAGGTCGGCATCCTCGCCGCGGACATCCTCCTGCCGGTGCCGTCGAGCGTGGTCGCCACGCTCGGGGGCTCGGTGCTCGGCGTGGCGGCGGGCACGGCCTGCGCCTGGCTGGGCATGACGCTCGGGGCCGCGGCCGGTTGGGATCTCGGCCGCGTCGCCGGGCGTCGGGCCCTCGCGGGCATCGCGGCGGGCGACCGCGCCGCGCTCGAACGGCGGGAGCGTCGGCTCGGGCCGGCGTTCATCGTGCTCACGCGACCGCTGCCGCTGGTCGCGGAGGCGGCGGCGATCCTGTGCGGCGCGGCAGGCGTCTCCCCCCGCGGCTTCCTGGCCTGGGCGGCCGCCGGCAACCTCGCCGTGGCCTTCGCGTGGAGCCTGGCCGGGGCGCTCGGCACCCGCGCCGACGCGGTGCAGTGGGTGCTCGCCGGCGCGCTCGTCGTGCCGCTCGCCCTGGCCCTCGCGGCTGCGCGGCGCGGGGTCGGAACCGACGCCGCGCCGGGGTAGACTCGCCGCCTCTCCCGCACCCGGACGCGCCCCGATGACCGCCCTCAAGTCCCTCCTCGACCTGTTCCTCAAGATCGACGAGCACCTTCAGGGCGTGCTCGAGGCATGGGGGCCGTGGACCTACGTCCTCCTGTTCGTGATCATTCTCTGCGAGACCGGCCTCGTCGTCACGCCGTTCCTGCCGGGCGACTCGCTCCTGTTCGCCGCCGGCGCGATGGCGGCCTTGTTTCCCGACACGCTCGGAATCGTCACGCTGCTCATCCTGCTCTCGGTCGCGGCGATCCTGGGCGACTCGCTGAACTACGCCATCGGCCGCTGGATCGGCCCGCGGGCGTTCCAGGTGAACCGCTGGTTCCTCAAGCACGAACACCTGGCGCGGACGCAGGAGTTCTATGCCCGGCACGGCGGCAAGACGATCGTGCTCGCCCGGTTCGTGCCCATCGTCCGCACCTTCGCGCCGTTCGTCGCCGGCGTCGGCAGGATGCACTACCCGCAGTTCCTCTTCTACAACGTCACGGGCGGCCTGGCCTGGGTCGCGATCTGCACGCTGGCCGGCTACTTCTTCGGCAACTTCGAGCCCGTGAAGAAGAACTTCGAGCTCGTCGTCGTGGGGATCGTGCTCGTGTCGGTGCTGCCGCTGGCCTGGGAGTTCTGGGCGTCACGGCGCCGGCGCGCCGCCTGACGCGGCGGGCGGCAGGGCGATGCCGTGGAGTTCCGGCGCCTCGCCCGAGAGCCTCAGCCCCTCGAGCGGCACCGCGTCGGCGAGCCCTTCGGCGACCACCCCGGAAAGCGACCAGGCGCCCGCCGCGAGCACGTCCACGTCCACGATCCGCCCCACGAGCCGCGTCGGGGCGTCGAACACGACGATCCGGTCGCACGTCGTGCGGCCCGAGAGCTGGGCCACGCCGTCGGGCCCGGGATCGACGCCGTGCTTCTCGTCGCGGGTGGAGAGCCCCTCGACGAGCACCCGCTGCCGCGTGCCGACGAAGCCGCGGTTGCCGGCGAGGCTCGCCCCCTCCTGGGCTTCGAGGAGCACGCGGTTCCGCTCCCGCTTCACCTCCTCGGGCACGTCGTCGGGCAGCCGGTCGAAGGCCTTCGTGCCGGGCCGCGGGCTGTACTTGAAGATGAACGAGTTCTTGAAGCCGGCGGACTGCACGAGGTCGAGCGTGGCCTGAAACTCGGCGTCCGTCTCGCCGCAGTAGCCGACGATGAAGTCGCTGGTCACGGCGGCCCGGGGCAGTTCGGCGCGGACGCGGCCGAGCATCTCCATGTATTCGCCGATCGTGTAGCCCCGCTTCATCCGCGCGAGCACGGCGTCGGAGCCGTGCTGGGCGGGCACGTGCAGGTACTGGCAGACCTTCGGCAGGTCGCGGACCGCCGCGACCAGGTCGGCGGTCATGTCGCGCGGGTAGTTCGTCACGAACTTGATGCGGTCGAGGCCGTCCACGGCGTCGAGCCGGGCGAGCAGGTCGGAGAGGCGGTGGGTGCGTCCCCCCTCGGCGAACCGGTAGGAGTTCACCGTCTGGCCGATGAGCGTGATCTCGCGGCAGCCCTCGGCGACGAGCTTCCGGGCCTCGGCGAGGATGGTGTCGGGCGACCGCGCCTGCTCGGGGCCGCGGACGTGGGGCACCACGCAGAACGCGCAGAACTTGTCGCAGCCGGTCTGCGTGCGGACGAATGCCTGGAACGGCGTGGGCCGCATGCCGGGATCGCGGTCGGGGTCGTAGCTCTCGAAGCTCCGGGCGATCGCCTCGCGGCCGCCGGCCTTGCGGTCGAGGCTGACCTCGATCCGCGGGCCACCCCCGGCGAGCACCGCCTCGACGAGCGCCGGCACCTGGTGGAGCTGCCCCGGGCCGACCACGAGATCGACCCACGGCGCCCGCTTCCGCACGAGATCCTGGTCCTTCTGGGCCATGCAGCCGAGCACGCCGACGACCACGTCGGGCCGTTTCGCCTTCACGGCCCGGATCCGGCCGAGCGCGGAATAGACCTTGTCCTCGGCGTGCTGCCGCACCGAGCACGTGTTGTAGAAGACGGCGTCGGCCTCGGTGGCGGCAGGGGCCAGTTCCCACCCCTGCCGGCGCAGCGCCGCCACGACGAGCTCGCTGTCGAGCACGTTCATCTGGCAGCCGACCGTCTCGATCCAGAGGCGCTTCGTCATGGACCGAGATTCTAGCCGCTCGCGAGGAAGCCCCTATCCCCAGTTTTGATGTTGCGCGCATGGCGAGCAACGGTGACGTAAGGCGCTGAATGGACTGGCCGAACGGTAGTCCTGCTCGGGACCGCGTTTGAATGGTCTCCCTCTCCCTCGGGGAGAGGGCCGGGGTGAGGGTGCAGGGAGCCTGTGCAACTTCGCCAGCACCCTCACCCGGCCTGCGGCCGGCCTCTCCCAGAGGGAGAGGCGAACGGCACGCCCAGGCGCCACGCCGCAGGCAACATCAAAAAGCGTGAGCGCGGGGACTCCGGGTCGCGACCTACCCCAGGCGTGCGCCAGGTGCGAGCGGGCTGCCGCGGAGGAACTCGGCGGCCGACATCTCGCGGCGGCCCTCCGGCACGAGCCGCAGGATCTCGAGCGCGGTGCCGGCGCCGCAGGCCACGACGAGCCGGTCGCCGGCGGTGCTCGTCACCGTGCCCGGTGGGGCTTCGCGGCCCGGCGTCGGCCCGATCACGACCGCCACGTCCGCCAGCACGAGCCGCTGCCGTGCGCCATCGCCCCGCGTGAAGAATGTCGTCGCCCGCGGCCACGGCTCGAGCGCCCGCCGCAGCCGCTCGATCCGCGCGGCCGGCCACGACCAGTCAACGATGCCGTCCCCCTTCGCCAGCCGGGGCGCCCGCGTGGCCTTTCCCCGGTCCTGTGGGGTGCCGACCGTGGTGACCGGCTGGCCGGCGACGGTGGCCGCCTGGAGCCGCTCGAGCGCCTCGAGGACCGCCCCCGAGCCGAGCTCCGCGAGCCGGGCCTCGAGCTCCGCCGCGGTCTCGCGCGGACCCACCGGCAACGCCCGCGTCACGATCACGTTCCCCGCGTCGAGCGCCGGCGTCATGTGGATCACGCTCACCCCGGCGAGCGGGTCGCCCTCGAGGATCGTCCACTGCACCGGCGCCGCGCCGCGATGCCGCGGCAGGAGCGAGCCGTGCAGGTTGAT
>JBJTJO010000249.1:0-3818 GCA_046095965.1 Planctomycetaceae bacterium | reverse complement strand
GGTCACGCTCATGGCGTCGCTCCTCAAGGACAAGCGGGTCGGGAAGCACATCGTGCCGATCGTGCCCGACGAGTCGCGGACGTTCGGTATGGACCCGCTCTTCAAGCAGTGCGGCATCTACGCCCACGCCGGCCAGCTCTACGAGCCGGTCGATTCCGACCAGCTCCTCTACTACCGCGAGGCGAAGGACGGCCAGATCCTCGAGGAGGGCATCACCGAGGCGGGGAGCATGTCGAGTTTCATCGCCGCGGGCACCGCCTACGCCAGCCACGGCGTGCCGATGATCCCGATGTTCATCTACTACTCGATGTTCGGCTTCCAGCGGATCGGCGACCTGATCTGGGCCGCCTGCGACATCCGGGCCCGCGGCTTCCTGCTCGGCGGCACGGCCGGCCGCACCACGCTCAACGGCGAGGGGCTGCAGCACCAGGACGGCCACAGCCAGCTGTTCGCGATGGCCTACCCGACCGTGAAGGCCTACGACCCGGCGTTCGTCTACGAGTCCACCGTGATCATGCTCGACGGCCTCGAGCGGATGTACGCGAAGGGTGAGGACTGGATCTACTACCTCACCGTCTACAACGAGAACTACGAGATGCCGCCGATGCCGGCGGGCTGCGAGGCGGGCATCCTCAAGGGGATGTACCGGCTCCGCGACGTGGCGCCCGCGAAGAAGGCGGGCGGCAAGGCCGCGAAGCTCCCGCACGTCAACCTGCTCGGCTCGGGGGCGATCCTCCGCGAGGTGATCCGCGGCGCGGAATTGCTCGCCGAGCACTGGGGCGTGTCGAGCACGGTCTGGAGCGTGACGAGCTGGAAGGAGCTCCGCCGCGAGGCGCAGGAGTGCCGCCGCTGGAACATGCTCCACCCGGAGGCGAAGCCGCGGACGAGCTACCTCGAGGAGACGCTCGCCGACGCCGAGGGCGTGTTCGTGGCCACGAGCGACCACGTGCGGGCCGTGCCCGAGCAGCTCGATCCCTGGATCCCGGGCGGCCTGTTCGTGCTCGGGACCGACGGCTTCGGCCGCAGCGAGCTGCGCGGGAAGTTGCGCCGCCACTTCGAGGTCGATGGCGAGTGCGTGGCGATCGGGGCGCTGTCGCGGCTGGCCGCCGCCGGCGCGATCGGTGCCCACGTGGTCGCCGAGGCGATCACGAAGCTGGGCGTCGATCCCGACAAGATCGACGCCGCATCGGCCTGACGGGCCGGCCTGGCGGCTGCGGTCGCCACCCCACCGAGACACCCCTCCCCCGCGACCATCGAGAGCACGAACGCATGGCCACCGAATTCAAGCTGCCCGACCTGGGTGAGAACATCGCCTCCGGCGACGTCGTGAGCGTCCATGTGAAGGAGGGCGACGTCCTCAAGCCGGGCCAGGCGATCCTCGAGGTCGAGACCGACAAGGCCGTCATCGAGGTGCCCTGCCCGCCGGGCGGCCAGGTCGCGAAGGTGCTCGTCAAGAAAGGCGACACCGTGAAGGTCGGGCAGGCGCTCGTGATCCTCGAGGCGGCCGGCGCCGCGCCGGCCAAGGCAACGGCCGCGCCCGCGAAGCCCGCCGCGCCGGCTCCAGCGGCCGCCGCGCGGCCAGCTCCGGCCCCGTCCGCTCCCGCAGCTGCTCCCGCACCCGCCCCGTCGCCATCACCCGCACCCGCGGTACGCCAGTCGGCTCCCGTCGAGGAGGCCCCGGTCGTCGCGGCGACCGCCACAGTCGAGCCCGCCGGACCTGCCGTGCGGCGCCTCGCCCGGGAACTGGGCGTGGACCTCGCCCGCGTGCGGGGCAGCGGGCCGGGGGGCCGCATCGTCCGCGACGACGTGATCGCGGCCGTGCGGCAGGCGGCAGGCGCGGCGACCGGGATCGGGGCGCGACCGTCGTCATCCGCCACCGAGCGCGACGACTGGGGGCCGATCCGCCGCGAGCAGCTCTCGAGGATGCGGAAGACGATCGCGGCCAACATGGTGCGGAGCGTCTCCACGATCCCGCACCTCACCAACTTCGACGACGCCGATGTGACCGAGCTCGAGCACCTCCGCAAGGCGAGCGCGGCGGAGTACGCGAAGGCGAACCTCAAGCTCACGGCACTCGCGTTCGTGGTCAAGGCGGTGAGCCTGTCGCTCAGGCAGCACCCGTCGGTCAACGCCTCGATCGACCTCGACAAGGGTGAGGCCGTCTACAAGGACTACGTGAACGTCGGCCTCGCGGTGGACACGCCCCGCGGCCTCGTCGTGCCGGTCCTGCGGAACTGCGACCAGCTCTCGATCCCGCAGATCGCCCAGGCCATCTCCGACACGGCCGAGAAGGCCAAGAACGCCCAGTACGGCATCGAGGACCTGCGGGGCGGCACGTTCACGATCTCGAATCTGGGGGCGGTGGGCGGCCAGTACTCGACGCCTATCATCAATTGGCCGGAGGCCGCGATCCTCCTCCTCGGCCGGTCGCGGAAGATGCCGGTCGTCCACGAGGACCGCATCGAGCCGCGGCTGATGATGCCCCTGTCGCTCTCCTACGACCACCGGCTCATCGACGGCGCGATGGCGGCACGGTTCCTCAACGAGGTGATCGGGTATCTCGAGAGCCCGGGTCGCCTGTTGTTGGCCATGTGAGGCAATGAGCACCATCGACGCCATCGATTCGGCCGGCACCGCCAGCCTCGCGTTCCTCGAGGAGCTCTTCGAGCACTACCAGCGGGATCCGGCTTCCCTGCCGCCGGACTGGCGGGCGTACTTCGACGCCCTGCAGGCCGGCTCCGCGCCGGCGGCGCCCCGGGCGAACGGGCGTCCCGTGCCGGTCGCGGCGCCGCCCAACGGTGTGGCCACCCCCGTGTATCCGGCGGTGAAGTTCGTCGCGCCCGACGGGATCGCCACGGCGCACGCCGTCGCGATCGCCAACGGCGCCGTGCAACTGCCCGCGGCCCCGGCCGGCGAGGCGATGCCGCTGCCGCTGCCGCCGGTCGCGACCGGCACGGCGGGCGAGGAGCGGGTGGCGTTCCTGCAGGACCGGGTGGACCAGCTCGTCCGCGCCTACCGCGTCCGCGGCCACCTCATGTCCGAGATCGACCCGCTCGGGCGGCCGCGGCCGGGCCTGCCCGAACTCGATCCCCGCTTCTACCACCTCACCGAGGAGGACATGGACCGGTCCTTCTCGACCGACACGATCGAGGGGCCGCAGTCGATGTCGCTGCGGCAGATCATCCAGCGGCTGCGGAACACCTACTGCCGGTCGATCGGCGTGCAGTTCATGCACATGGACGACCTCCGGGTCCGCCAGTGGCTCCAGGTGCGGATGGAGGGCTGCGAGAACCGCATCCAGCTCGACCGCAGGCAGCAGCTGCGGATCTACCGGCAGATGACGACGGCGGCGGTCTTCGAGGAGTTCATCCAGAAGCGGTTCCTCGGGGCGAAGAGCTTCTCGCTCGAGGGCTCGGAGAGCCTGATTCCGCTCGTCGAGATGGCGATCGAGCGGGCGGCCGCCCAGGAGATCGGTGACATCGTGCTGGCGATGGCCCACCGCGGCCGCCTCAACGTGCTGGCCAACGTCATGGGCAAGAGCCCGCAGCGGATCTTCCGCGAGTTCGCCGACATGGACCCCGAGCTCCACGTGGGCCGCGGCGACGTGAAGTACCACCTCGGCCACTCGACCGACTACGCCGCCGCCAACGGCCGCAGCGTGCACCTCACGCTCTGCTTCAACCCCAGCCACCTCGAGTTCGTGAACCCGGTGGCGATCGGCCGGATGCGTTCGCGGCAGGACCGCGCCGGCGACGTCGGCCGGCAGAACGGCATGGTGATCCTCATCCACGGCGACGCCGCGTTCGCCGGCGAGGGGA
>JBJTJO010000248.1:0-3684 GCA_046095965.1 Planctomycetaceae bacterium | reverse complement strand
AGTTTGAATTCCGGACCCGCAGGGAAGTACTGGATGTCGTCCTTGAGGTAATAGGCGCTGGGCAGCGTCTGCCCCCCGACATCCACCTGACAACCGGTCAGGCCGCATACGGTCAGGGCCGCCATGGCCAGATAGCCGGCGAAGATCGCTCGAGAACGGACGGGGTCGCGCATCATCGGTCTGGTCTCCCGGATACGTCTCGTATCGACCGGCACGACCCGCAAACTTTGACCGACCGGCAGCGACGGCACCGCGCCTTGCCCAGCCTGCCGCGCCTCTATCCCCGTCGCCCCAGGCCTCCTGCTGCGACCACCTCGCGAGGCCGCAAACCGCCTTCCGCCCGGCGGTGTACAACCACGCTCATGGACGGCAAGCCATCGCGGCGGCGTGGGATCGTGCGTGCCGCCGTCGCCGCGGTCGCGGCCGGATGCGCCGTCGCCTGGGGGCAGGTGGTGGTGCCGCCGACGGTCGGCGTGCCGTCGGGCATCGGCGTGCGGCCGACCGCCGCCTACGACGCGGGTCTCGCGGAGCTCGCCGAGGGGGACGTGGCGCGGGCTCTCGAGGTGGCGACCGACGAATACGCCGGTTGCACGAAGTTCGGCAACCAGCGCTGGATCGACACCATCGCGGGGGCGGCGCTCGTGGGCGAGTGCCACTTCGAAAGCGGCGACTTCGCGCGGGCCATCGCGGCGTACGACGAGGCGCTCGCCGTCGCCGCGCAGCATCCGGAGTGGCTGCTGGCGGTGCAGTTTCCCGTCCAGCCCCCGCGGGCCGCGGGGGCCGGACGCGTCGCCACGTGGGGCCGCAGCGCCCGCAACACCTCTCCGGCCCAACTGCCCGACGTGGTCACGATCCGCATGCAGGGTCCCGATCCACAGGACGTGCTTCAGCGTGGCGGCGTGCTGGCGGCCCCCTTCGATCTCCAAGTCCGCCCCCAGGCGATCATGCAGGCGCTCGTCATGGCGATCTACCGGCGCGCGGAGATCCTCGGCCAGCTCGGAGCCGAGGCGGCCACCGTCGAGGGTGCGGCCCGCACGCTCGCCCGCCGGCCGGCTCCTCCGAACCACTGGTCGCAGTCGTGGATCGACGTGGCGCTCGGCACGGCGCTGTGGGCGCAGGGCAAGCCCGACCAGGCCGCGCCGCTTCTGGAACGCGGCCTCACGATCGGCCGCGGGCTCGATCATGCGCTGACGCCGTGGGGCCTGATCGTGCTCGGACGGATCGCACTGGACGCCGACCGCGCAGCCGCCGCAGCCGCGCAGTTCGAGGAGGCGACCTACGCCGCCGCCGAATTCGGCGACACCCGCGCGCTCGAGGAGGCCTTTCGCCTCGCGTTCACGGCGCGGATGCTCGCGGGCGACCGCGGCGTGCCGGCCACGATCCGCGCGGCGGGCGACGCGATCGGCCCCGGCGACGGCCTCGACGTCCTGCGGGCCCGGCTTTTCGCCATGCGGGCCGAGGCCCTGGCGGCAGCCGGCGATGCGCGGGGCGCCGCCGCGGCCCTCCGTGACATCGACCCGCGGCTGCTGCGCGGCGAGCCGGGACAGGCCGCGGTCGGCGCCGAGGCGGCCTACGCCGAGGCGCTGGCGGGGTTGGCGGCGGGCGACGTCGCGGCGGGCGACGCCGACCTCGGCCGGGCGCTCGGCCTGGCCCGCGCGCGGAGCGTGCGCCTCTTCCAGTTGTCCCGGCTCGTGGATCTCGTCGGGGCCGGCGCGCGGATCGCGGATCGTCAGGCGGAGGCGCTCTTCGCGCGGTATCTCGGGCCGCCGTCGCCCCGCGACTTCGGCGTCGATCCCCTGGGCACGCTGGCCGTTATCTCGGCGCCGCGGCAGGAGGCCTTCGACGCGTGGATCGCCGTGGCCGCCCGCCGCGGCGTGGAGCGGGCGAGCGACGCCGTCCTCGACCCGGCGGAGGCGGCGCGACGCGACCGCTGGCTGGCGGCGCGTCCGCTCGGCGGCCGGCTCGTGTCGGCGGAGCGGCTGCTTGCCGCCGACCCCGGCGGACTCGATCCCGGCACCGCGGCCCGACGCGCGGCGATCGTGGCGGCGCGGCCCGAACTGGGACCGCTCCTCGACCGACTCGCGAAGCACCGGGCCGACCTCGCCGCGGCCGCGCTCGCCGCCGGCCGGCCGGCCGACGGCGCGGCCGCCAGGACACCGCCCGGCGCCGCCAACACCTGGGCGGGCTACCGCGGCCTCGCCGAAGGTCTCGCCCGCCATGTCGCCGTGCTCGCCGCCGGCCGCGACGCGGTCACGATCGACTTCCCGCCGCTCACGCCGGCCGCCGAGATCCGCCGCCGCCTCGCCCCGCGCCAACTCATCCTCTCCTTCCACTGGACGGGCCAGGGCCTCACCGGGGTGCTGGAATCCCGCGATCGGTTCGTCACGTGGGACGTGCGGCAGGCCGCATCGCTGCCGGCCGAGATCGCGCAGCTCGCGCGCGGACTCTGCCTGTTCGACGCGCATGGTCCCGTCGGCACCGACCGGCTCCTGGCCTCCGACTGGCGCGGACCGGCCGGCCGCATCGAGCGGACGCTGTTCGAGAATTCCCGCGTGGCGCTCGCCGAAGGGATCGACGAACTCGTGATCGTGCCCGACGGCTGGCTGTGGTACGTGCCGTTCGAACTGCTCCCCGTCACGTCGGCGCGGGCCGACGCCACGGGTGGACCCAGGCTGCTCGGCGAGGTCTGCCGCGTCCGTTACTGCCCCACCCGCAGCCTCGCCGTCATGGGCTTCGAGGCGCCGCGACCGACCGGACCGGTCGGCATCCACGCCGCCCGGATGGCGCGGGGCGACGACGCGGCCGCGACGGCGGCGGTCCTCGCGCGTGCGACGGCGGCGATCGACCGCGCGGTGCCGGTCGTCATGCCCGCGGCCGGGCCGCCCGGCGCGCTCGTCGCGTCGGTGTTCGACGCGCTCATGATGTTCGACGAGTCGGGCGAAGCCGGCGCCGCCGCGACGCTCGTGCCGGCGGCCGCCGGCCGGGGCGGCCTCACGTTCGCGGACTGGATCGCGCCGCCGCCCAAGCGGGCACGGGTTGTCGTCGTGCCCGGCCTGCAGACGGCGCTGGCCGACGGGCTGAAGGAGAAGTCGCTGCCGTCCCGCCCCGGCGACGACGTGTTCCTCCCGGCGACCGACCTGCTCGCCGCCGGCGCGCACACGGCGGTCGTCTCGCGCTGGCGGGTCGGCGGCGGCACGTGCGTCGATCTGATGACGGAGTTCGTGCGCGAGGCCACGGCCCCCGCGGCCGATCCTCCCGAGCCGGCCTCCGCGCTGTGGCGACGGGCGGTCGATCTGGTCACGGCCGAGTGTCCCGACCTCGCCCATGAGCCGCGGCTTCGTCAGATCGGCGACGCCGCGCTTGCCGACGCGCGGCATCCGTTCCTGTGGGCCGGGTACGCGCTGGTCGATTGCGGTGCCGGCATCGTGCCGCCCGCCGCGGCCGCGCCGGCCGCGCCGGCCGCGCCGGCGGCGGCGGCGGCGGCCCCGGGGCCTGCTGCGGCCGTGGGCCCCGCGCCCCCCGCGGTGCGTGCACCCGCTCCCGGGGGTGGCCCATGACCGACCCCGCGATCCCGGGCCCCGCGGCCCTCGCGCTCCTCGCCGCCGCCAGCGTGGCGGCCGGCGCGGTCAACTCGGTGGCCGGCGGCGGCACGATCCTCACGTTCCCGGTGCTGACCTGGATCCT
>JBJTJO010000247.1:0-3995 GCA_046095965.1 Planctomycetaceae bacterium | reverse complement strand
CCATCGACTCCCGCGGGTCAGCGCGGGGCGGGCCCCGCGGGCGCGGATGAACGGCTCCGCGGGGTTAAGGCCGCTGTTATTTTTCGCGGAGCAGCCTTTTTGGGGTGACGAACGGTCTCATGCCTGTTCTCGCCTCTCCCTCTGGGAGAGGCCGGCCGCAAGCCGGGGGAGGGTACGGGCGACGCTGCGCGGATTCCCTGCACCCTCACCCCAGCCCTCTCCCAAAGGGAGAGGGAGTTGGGCAGGTCTTCGCCTCTCCCTCTGGGAGAGGCCGGCCGTAGGCCGGGTGAGGGTGCAGGCGATGCTGCGCGGATTCCCTGCACCCTCACCCCGGCCCTCTCCCAGAGGGAGAGGGAGGGATTGCACTTCCCGTGCGGACCAGGGTTGCGCGGTAGGCTCGGGCGATGCACCCAGACTCCGCTGACCTGCCCCTCGTCCGCCTCGGGTTCGCCGGCTTCTGGGGCGGCTTCGACCCGCGGGACAACTTCTTCACCCGCCTGCTCGCCCGGCGCTGGCGGGTCGAGGTGGTCGAGCAGCCCGACTTCCTGGTCCATTCGTGCATGGGGCGCGGCAAGCACGACCACCGGCGGCACGACTGCGTGCGGATCTTCTACACCGGCGAGAACGTGCCGCCCGACTGGCACTCCACCGACTGGGCCTTCACGTTCGAGCACACCGACCACCCGCGGCACTTCCGCCTGCCGCACTGGCCGCTGTACGTCGATCCGCCGCGGCTCGTGAAGCCGCCGGACTTCGATCCCGACGCGCTGCTCGCCCGGAAGACGAAATTCTGCGCCTTCATCGCCTCGAACCCGCTGTGCAGCGTGCGAAACGAATTCTTCCGCCGGCTCTCGCGCTACAAGCCCGTGGACTCAGGCGGCAAGGTGCTCAACACGCTGGGCTACCGCGTGGCCGACAAGCATGCCTTCCTCGCCGACTACAAGTTCGCGATCGCCTTCGAGAACGAGTCGCACCCCGGCTACACCACCGAGAAGGTGGCCGATCCGATGATCGCGGACGCGATCCCGCTCTACTGGGGCGACCCGCTCGTGGGCCGTGACTTCGACACGCGGAGCTTCCTCTCGGCCCACGAATCGGGCTCGATCGACGACCTCGTGGACCGCGTGATCGCGGTGGACCGCGACCCCGCGCTCCACCGGCAGCTCCTGGCCCGGCCGTGGTTCCACGGCAACCGTGTGCCGCGGTGCGCCGACGCGGGGGCGATCCTCGACCAGTTCGGCCGGATCTTCACGACGCCGATCGAACGCGTGTCGCGCCGCCGGGGGCCCGGCCGGGCGCTCGGCATCGACCGGGTGCCCGCGGCGCTCGACTCCGTCCGGCGGCGGGTCGTGCGCAAGTGGCGCAAGTTCACGAACGACGCCGGCCCGCTCTTCGATGCCGCCGGTCCGGGCAACCACCTCGCCCCGTGAAGTCGTGATCCGAACTCAGCGCGGCTCGCGATCGGGTTCCCGTGCCTCCTCCAACAGCCGGTCGAGGTTCCCGCCGCCCGCGGCGGTCCGCGGCGGCCACGAGGCCACGACGTACTCGTACTCCGCGTCCTCGGGATCGGTCCTGCCGTGCACCACGTGGCGGATCTCCACGCTCCGCACCCGCTCCGCGGGATCGTGAACCGAGTTCCAGTGGCGGGCGAGGCCCGCGGCCACCTCGGGGGCGATACCGCGCACGCCGGGCGTACCGAGCACCCAGCAGAGCTTGTGCCAACGGTGGTGGGGCAGCGACGTGAAGCCCTCCGCGGGTCGCTCCCCGGCGCACGGGCGGCCGCCGCGAAACAGGTCGATGACGGCGCCGTCGGCCCGCAGCGCCCGCGCCGTCACCCACTGCTCGAGCGGCGGCACGCGTCCGAACATGGCCCAGTCCTGGTTGAGCATCGTGAGGTTGACGAGGGCCACGAACGGACGCGGCACCGCCGCGTTCCACCAGCGGGCGTTGAGCACGCCCACGCACGAGAGCCCGAGCGCCGCCGCGCATGCCCAGGCCGCGGGCCGCGGCAGGCCCACGGCGACCGCGACGTCGTCCCGCGGAGGCCCGCGGTCCCAGGCCATGGCCGGCACGAGCGGCAGCCAGGCCGCCAGCGAGATCGGGACGAACAGCCCGACCGACATGCACAACCAGACGGCGACGTGAAACACGAGGAACGTGGCGATCACGGCGAGTCGCACGCGCGCCGTCGGCACCAGCACGGCCAGCAGCGGGCCGGCCACCTCGAGCACGATCACCGCCCGGGCCAGCGGACCTCCCGCGAGCCCGGTCCGGGCCAGGGCCATCCCCAGCCACGTTCCGTGATCGTGCAGCGACAGGGCGTTGGCGACGGCGGCGCCGCTCGTCCACGTCGCGTTGCACTTCGCGATCCCGGCCGACACGTAGACGAACACGATCTGGAGCACGAGCGCCGTGGTGGCGACCGAGCAGACCGTGCCGCGCACCGGCGGACACCCCGCCGCCACCCGCCGCCGCGCGTCCCACGACCACGCGGCACCGAGCGGCACGAACATCGACCAGAACAACTGGCACCCGAGCCAGGTGTCCCCGGCGTTCGTCGCGGGGCTGGTCCGGCGGATGACGCTCACGAGCGCCACCCAGGCGACGATCGTCGCCGCGCGGGTCGCCACGCCGGCCGCGAGGAGGAGCCCGGCGATCCCCTCGAGCGCGAGCACCGCGCCGCTCCACCACGTCGCGTCGTGCAGGAACGCCAGCGACCAGAGCGTGGGATCGGCGTAGACACGGCGCAGGGCGGCGGGCGGAAAGATGCCATCCACCGCGAACATGAGGTCGAAGTCGCGCAGCCGCAGGAGGCAGTCCACGCAGAGGATCGCGCCCAACGCCATCCGGTAGACGGCCAGGCTGCGCACGTCGAGCGCGAAGGCCGCGCGGGCCAGCCGCCGCGGCCACGGATCGTTCCTTGAAGGATCCACGGCGTGACCATACAACAACGTGTTGAAGACGGTCGACGGCGATCGGGCCGTCGCCCCATGTCCCCGGGAGCGAGACGAGCATGCACGTGCCGCTGGTGGTTCTGGGAGGCGGGCCCGGGGGCTACGCCGCCGCGTTCCTGGCGGCGGACCTCGGCATGGAGGTGACGCTCGTCGAGCGGGACGAGCGCCTCGGCGGGACGTGCCTGCTCCGCGGCTGCATCCCCTCGAAGGCCCTGCTCCACGTGGGCCGCGTGCTCGCCGAGTGCCGGGAACTGGAGGACTGGGGGGTGCACCTGGCCCGCCCGAAGATCGACCTCGCCGCGTTGCGGGCCCGCAAGGAGAAGGTGATCGCCACGCTCGCCGGCGGCCTGGGCACGCTGGCGCGGCGCCGCAACGTAACCGTCGTGCGGGGCACGGCCCGGTTCACGAACTCCTCGACGCTGGAAGTCGCCGCGGCCGAGCCGGGCGGGGCCACGCGGACGATCTCGTTCGACCACTGCATCCTCGCCACCGGCTCGCGGCCGGCCCGCATCCCGGCGTTCGACATCGGCAGCCCGCGGGTCATGGACTCCACCGGCGCGCTCGATCTCGCCGACGTGCCCAAGTCGCTGCTCGTCGTGGGGGGCGGCTACATCGGTCTGGAGATGGGCACCGTGTACGCGGAGCTCGGCGCGAAGGTGTCGGTCGTGGAACTGACCGACGGCCTCCTGCCCGGCGCCGACCGTGACCTCGTCAAGCCGCTGCAACAGCGGCTCGACAAGCTCTTCGAGAAGATCATGCTGCGGACGAAGGTCGTGGGCCTCGAGGACACCGGCTCCGCGGTCCGCGTGCGCTTCGAGGGACCAGACGGCCCGAGCGACCGTGAGTTCGCGCGCGTGCTCGTGGCCGTGGGCCGCCGCCCGAACTCCGACGGCATCGGACTGGAGAACACCGCCGTGCAGGTGAGCCCGAAGGGCTTCGTCGAGGTCGACGGCCAGCAGCGGACGGCCGATCCCCGGATCCTCGCGATCGGCGACGTGTGCGGCGAGCCGATGCTCGCCCATCGTGCGAGCCATCAGGGCA
>JBJTJO010000246.1:0-11239 GCA_046095965.1 Planctomycetaceae bacterium | reverse complement strand
TCGCCGGGCCAGCCGCACGGCCGAACGGCCATCGACACAGAAGTGGAGCCCCACCTCGCCGGCCTGGGCGGCCCGCACGAAGTCCGAGTAGTGATCGCACGACGAATCGACGATCACGATCTCGGCCGGGGCAACGGAGCGTTCCGTGTGTTGAATGCTCATGGGATTCGACTCTCGATGCTCTCGTGGCAGGAAGAAACGACCGGCCGGATCAACGGCCAGCCGACGTGACGGTTCGCAGCGAGGAGACGGGGACACCGACGGGCCGCGCGAGGCCAGACCGCAGGCTCGACGCCACCGTCGCGACCGGGATCGCGGCAGCGGGGCCGGCCACGAGCAGGGGCAGCAAGCGGCTCGAGTGCGGAAACATGTCTGCATTGGCGCCGAAGAGTGCCGGCGAGGCACCAGCCTTGCTCGATCTGACCTCCTTCAGTCCGGGCAATTCGGCCCCGAACGCCGCGAGCCGGGCGGCGGTCGCCTCGGCGGCGGTCGCGTGCTCGAGCTGCTCGAGATCGACGCTCGAGAACCCGCCCGCCAGTCCGCTCACCTCGCCGGCGACCAGGCCGAACTGGGTGATTCCCTCGGCACGGCCGCTCGCCCCGCAGAGCACGAGCGCCACCGAGATGAGCGAGCCGGCGAGACCGGCCGTCTTCGAGCTTCCGAACCTGATGATCGCGTCCATGACGAATTTCCTTTGGTGTTGAACGATCGACGGATTGAATGTGAACCTGCTGTCTCACCCGAGCAGCAGGATTGCGATGGAGACGGCTGCGGCCCCGACGCCGACGGGCAGGGTGACGAAGGCCCTGGCGGCACCGGCGGCGGCGAAGACCTTCGACCGCTCCTCGGCGGGCAGTCCGAGCAGATCCTCCAGGTCGCGGAGGGTGATCGGATGCGTGAGGACGGTGTCGGCTCCGGAAGCCGACGCTTCGGTCTCGGCGACGGCGTGCCGCCGACTGCCGGGGGCATCGGTCTCGACCATGGCGACCTTCGCGTCCGCGGCCCGGGTCCGCAGCAGTTCCACGAGGTCGTGGCCCGACATGTCGTCGAGGTCGGCGGCGATCAGCCAGGCATCGACCTGGCGGCGGCGGGCGATCTTGATGGCCTCGGCACCGCTGGAGCGGATGTGGAGGTTGATCCGGCCGAGGCGGGCGCTGTCGGCCAGCTGCTTGTAGGCATCGAACCGCGGGTCAACGACGACCACGTTCGGGACGGCGGAGTCGATCGGGGTGCTCACGAGCAGGTCCTTTCAGTGCGGGTGGTCTCGGAAGCAGAGGCGGTCTTGGAGACGACTTCGGCAGGCACGTGCTGCCGCGAGGCGCGAATCACGTCGAGGGTCACGGGGCGGACGAGGAACCCGGCCACGCCCGAGGCGAGGGCCCGTTGCTCGTCCTCGAGCCGGTAGGCGTCGGACACGATGAAGATCCCGGACCGCAGCCCCTCGCCGACGTGGTCGAGCGAGATGCGGGAACCGGAACGCAGCGGATCGACGTCCCCCTGCAGCACGTGCGGGGAGAGCATGTCCACCAGGTCATAGCCCGACATGTCGGGCAGGTCGGCGGCGACGAGCCACGCGTCGGCCCGGAATCGCCGGGCCAGCCGCACGGCCGAACGGCCATCGACACAGAAGTGGAGCCCCACCTCGCCGGCCTGGGCGGCCCGCACGAAGTCCGAGTAGTGATCGCACGACGAATCGACGATCACGATCTCGGCGACGCCCGATGGGGCTCGCGTGACCGCACCGTCCTCATGCTGCGAAGCGGACATGACTTTCGACTCCAAGGGAAACCACTGCAAGGGACCGGACTCGGACGAGAACCAGAGGCAATGGCCTCAAGCGATCACCAGCACGGCGACGGCGCCGACCGCCATCAGGCCGCTCACGACGAGCGAGGAGATACCAGTCAGTGCGGGCTGATTCGATTGGGGAGCCATTGACGCGATCCTTTCGACAGTCAGGGTGAAAAATTGCGGATTGAAAACTCGGCACGATCTCGACATGCGGCCCGCAGGCCGCCCGGTCGCCTCGCTTCAGACCAGCGAGACGATCGACAGAAACAGGCCGATCGGCAGGGCACAGAGCACGAGGTCGGTGCGGGTGAGCGCCCGACGGGCATCCACCGTGCGAGCCACGGCGGTCGAAGTCCGGTTCATGAGCAAACTCCTTCTCGGGGGGGTCTTGATGGGCTTGAAGGGACCAGGGCCGGGTCGCAGGCTCGATGTCCTGCTGACCCGCCTGCCCTTTCCCTTTGCACGTTGCGTGCCAGTCGGTGCGGCGGTTCTGGGGAATTGGTGAAGCGGCGTGGGAAGCGAGTGCCACGTTCCGCAAAAACCTGCGTTGTTCAGCCAAAAAGTGGCTTCCGGCTTCCGTGCCCGGCCGCCAAAAATTTTGGGCCGGCCCGGTTCCACCGGCCGGCCTGGAGCGATTCGCTCCAGGAGGGGTGGTCGCTGGAGACCAGCAGGTGGGGCGAATCGCTCCACCCCCTGGGGCGAATCGCCCCAGGGCCAGTGGCTGGAACTGGCTAGGCCGTCAGGGCCTCGATGACCGCCTCGTGCGGCACGCCATCCACGATTTCGACGTGGCCCAACCGGTCGGGAAGTACGAACCGCAGCCGCCCGTCCAGGGTCTTTTTGTCCCGGGCCATGAGGGCCACGAGCCGGTCGGGCGGGATCGGTCCGGCCGCGGACGGGGACGTGGGCAGGCTGAAGGCCGCGATCAGCCGGTCCTGACGCCCGACGAGGCCGGCGTCGATCCGGCCCAGGACCCTGGCCAGCCGCGCGGCCCGGGCCATGCCGATCGCCACCGCTTCGCCATGCAGCAACCGTCCGTAGCCGGCGGCCGTTTCGAACGCGTGCGCGAAGGTGTGCCCGTAATTCAGGGCCGCCCGCTCGCCCGTGACCTCCCGCTCATCCCGCTCGACGACGCCCGCCTTGAGGGCCGCCGACCGCGCGATCGCGTGGGTGAGCGCGGCCGGGTCGCGAGCCAGCAGCAGTGCGGCGTTTTCCTCCAGACAGGCGACCAGGTCGGGATCGAAGATTACGCCGTATTTGAGGACCTCCGCGAAGCCGCTCACGAACTCCCGGAGGGGGAGCGTGGCTAGCGTCTCGACGTCGGAAAACACGCCCAACGGCTGCCAAAAGGCCCCACGAGGTTCTTGCCACCCGCGAGGTTGATCCCCGTTTTTCCGCCGATGGCGCTGTCCACCTGGGCCACGAGGGTCGTCGGCACGTGCCACAGGGGCAGGCCCCGCCCGAAGGTGGCGGCGACGAATCCCGCGAGGTCGCCGACCACGCCTCCCCCGACGGCCACCACATGCGTGCCGCGGTCGATCGCCGCGTCGGCGAAGGCGTCCCAGAGCCGGGCCGCCCCCGCGACCGACTTGGCGGGCTCGCCGGACGGCACCTCGACCTGGACCACGTCGAGCCCCGCCGACCGGAGTGACTCGACGACGCGGGCTGCGTGTGAATCCGCCACCGCGGCGTCGGTGACGACGACCACCCGGCGCGCCCCGACGTCCCGCACCGCCGCGCCCACGCCGCACAGGAGGCCGCTGCCGCAGCGGATGACATACGAGCGATCCGCCCCTGCGGCCGGAAAAAACGGGGTTCCCGGCAGGTGGACGCGGATGTCGGTCACGGGCGGGCGGCGCTCACGCGCTCCACGTCGGCCGGCGTCACCGTGATCACGCGGGCGAAGCCCGTGTGCTGCCGGACGTAGTCGAGTTCGCCGGCCTCCTGCGGGCTGGCGTGCAACAGGGACTCGCACCGGGCCCTGTCGCCGACGGACCAGTCCTCGTAGGCATCCGGCCAGACGGTGGTGTGCTCGACGACCAGGGCCTCACGGTAGGGATCGAACGCATTGGGCATGGCGGGACGTCTCTCTCGGGACACGTCGGGTCGTGGTGCCGACTCACGGCGAGTATACAGTCACGGTATGCGGCGCGATGCCCGCGTCGTTCGCCCTTCACACGAGCGTGCGGAGCATGCCCGACGCCACCGTCTCCAGCCGTGCCCCGCGCCCCGCGGTGGGGGCCTGGGTCGTCGCCACCATGCTTGGCCTGGGCGTGGCCCTGGCCGTGTTCGCGCTGTGGTTCCAATGGAGGCAGACGCGCCGGTGCCTGGCCTTCTATGGCAGCGAGGCCGCCCACCGGATCCAGGTCGCCCCGCGCGTGGAGCTATGGTGCGCCAACCCGGCCGGCGTGGTGACGCGGCCGGGGCCGGAACACCGCCTCGACATCTCCCAGGCCAGGGGGCTCGTGCACCTGAGGCACGGACTCGTGGAAGACGCGAATTTCACCTGGGGCGACGCGGTGCCCGCGGTCGGTGACGATCCCGCGATCGCGCTGGCATTCTTCGACGGCGAGGCCGCCGACGGTCCCCGGACGGTTCTCGTGGTGCGGCTCGACGAGCGCGGGGGGTGGCTCGAGGTCGGCGGCCGTCCCGGCAGGCTCGCGCTCGGCCGGATCGCGGCCGGCCTGCGAACGTGGCTCAGCGACGTCCTCACCCGCGCCTCCGGGCCACCGTGACCCCGCCGGTCACGGATTCCGCGTGAAAACCGGGCTTTGGGCACCGGCAGCCGCCGCCTACCCTCTCCCGCCCCGCGAGGATCCCCTCCCATGCGCTCGATCGCCGTCGCGAACCAGAAGGGCGGAGTCGGCAAGACGACCACCGCGGTGAACCTCGCCTGCGCGCTCGCGCGAGCGGGCCGCACCGTGTGCCTCGTCGATCTCGATCCGCAGGCCCACGCCACGTTGCACGCGGGAGCCCTGCAGGCAGCCCACGGTCCCACCGCCTTCGACGTCCTCACGGCGGGGCTGCCGCTGGCGGCCGCCACGGTGCAGGCCGGGTCCGGACTCTGGGTGGTGCCGGCGCACATCGACCTGTCGGCCGTTGACATGGCGCTGGCCGGCCGCGTCGGCCGCGAGACGATCCCGCGCGAGCGGATCGCCGCTGACGAGCGGTGCACGGGTCGCGCCCCCGACGGCACCGCGTTCGACTACCTGGTGGTGGACTGCCCGCCGTCGCTGGGCCTCCTGTCGCTCAACGCCCTGGCCGCGGTGGACGAGGTGCTGCTGCCGCTCCAGCCGCACTTCCTGGCCCTGCACGGGTTGAGCCGGATGCTCGAGACCATCGAGTTCGTGGCCGATCACGTCCACCCCGGTCTGCGGCTCCTGGGGGTGGTGCTCTGCATGTACGAGGCCGGCACCCGCCTCGCGGCGGAGGTGGGCCGCGACGTCGAGGCGTTTTTCCACGACGCCGGCCGGGCCCACCGGTCCTGGCGGGACGCCCGGCTCCTCGGCACGCGGATCCGCCGCAACGTGCGGCTGGCCGAGGCCCCGAGTTTCGGGCAATCCATCTTCGAGTACGCGGCCGACTCGCACGGCGCCGCCGACTACGCGGCGCTGGCGGCCGAGGTCGATCAGGCGTCGGCCGTGGTGCCGACCCGCGACGCGCTCGTGGCCTGACCGCGCCGTTCGGCGCCGCCGCCGGTCGCGGCCGTGTCCGGCAGCCACCAGTAGCGGGACTCGCAGGGATCCACGCCCGCGAGAATGCCCGTGCCGTCGAAGTCCTCGGGCGAGACGAACGGCCGGGACGCAGCGCCAGCGCAGCCGGCGTGCTCGCGGCCATGCCGTTCACCGACAGCCGGACGGCTGCGGGGAGGCGGCGGCGGGCAGAGTGGGTTTTTCTGAAGCATCTGAAGCGGATGGCCCGATGTGCCGAGGCGGGCGTGTACCACGGCGGGGTTCAGCAGGACAGACCTCACGAGGGATGTCGGCCGCGCCCGTGGCGGCCGGGGAGTTTTCCCGGTTCCCGGCCGACTTTTTCAGGATTGTGGCTTGGGAAATCTGCGCAATCAACACAGAGTGGGGTTTTTGTGCTGGCAGTCTGTTGTGGTGGGCTGAAACCGGCAACATGGGGCGGATTCGGTATCCTGAACGCCAGCCGCAGGAGTCGGGCATGAGGGTGGCGAGACAATCCGCCGGGACCGTGGTCGCCGTCGCGCTGGCCGGCGCCGCGCTGGCTGTTTCGGCGGCCGACCGCGTCAGCGGTTTCCGACCGTTGGCGCCGGGCGTACTCACGGTCATCCCGGCGCCCGCCGCCCCCCCGGGCGTCGCGGCGTCCGCCACCGACACCGTGTCGCGTGACGATCTGCTCGACATCACGGTCGGCCGCGCCGGCATGGCGTGGAAGCCGCTGCAGTCGCCCCCCCACACGACGTTCGTGGAGCGGGGCCGCGATCGCGAGTATGCGCGCGACGTCTGGAACCTCGAGTTCGCCTTCAAGGCGCCGCGGATGATCGACGTGGACGTCCCGACGGCCGGCATGAAGATGCAGCGCAAGCGGATCTGGTACCTCGTCTACCGCGTGCGCAACGCGGGCGGCCGACGGCCGAAGATCGATGCCGACGATGCTGCGCGGCGGACGACGGTGGCGTTTGAGACGCCGATCCGGTTCGTGCCCCACTTCGTGCTCGAGAGCCTCGAACCGCTCGACGAGGGGGAAGGGCTGGCCGCCTACCGCGCCTACCTCGACCGGGTGATTCCGGCGGCCCTCGGCCCGATCCGGAAGCGCGAGGCCGGCGGCGGGGAGATCCTCGACAGCGCCGCGATGGTGGCGAAGGCAATCGGCCCCGGCGAGGAGCGGTGGGGCGTGGCCACGTGGGAGGACATCGACCCGCGGGTCGATCACTTCTCGATCTACGTGCGCGGGCTCACGAACGCCCTCGAGTGGCGGCGGCGGCCCGGCGCGGCGATCCGCGCCGCCGACCCGCCCGGCATCGCCATGGAAGAGGCGCTGCGGACGCTCCGTCTCGACTTCTGGCGTCCCGGCGACGACCGGGACGAGGTCGAGGAGGAGATGAGCGTCGGATTCGCGGGGATGTTCGAGCGGATGACGCTCGGGTCGCGGCTGCTCGAGGCCGTCGGCACCGAGGGCCGCGACGCCGCGCGGCCCGGCGACGGGCTCGCCGCGCTCGGGCTGACGTGGTCCGACCTGCTCGAGCCCGCGGAGGCCGCCGCCCCGGCCGCGGCCGACGCCGGCATCAGCCTCCTGCCGCTCCAGGCCGTGATCGGCAGGCTCGCCGCCCTGCCGGAGCCGCGGAACCGCGCCGATGCGATCCGCGTCCTGTTCGGGGACGTGGGAGGGCTCGCGTTCGATGAACTCCTCCGGTCGCTCGTGGGTCCGCCGGCGGCCGGTGGGGACCCGGAGCGGATCGCCGCGCTCGCCGCGCTCGGCCTGACGCCCGAGGCGGTCGCGAAGCAGCCGCTCGCATCGCTGGCCACGCTCGTCCGCGCGCTCGAGGCCGAGCGGACGCCGGCGGCCCGGCGCGGCCTCGCGACGCGGCTGCTGGGACCTGCCGGCCGGCGCGTGGAGTGGTTGGGTCGGAGGGTGGCCCTGGCGCGGACGCTCGCCGCGCTCGCCGCGCTCGACCTGCGTCCCGGCGACGTTGCGGCCGGCGATGCGCTGCGGGCCTTCGACCTGGTCCGCGTCCCGATCGAGGCCGAAGCAGATCCGGCGAAGCGGGCCACGATCCTGCGGGGCCTGTTCGGGGCGGGTGGGCCCCGCCTGTTCGCGGCGGCGGCGGCCGTCAACGAGGGCATTGACCACTCCTGGGTCTTCCGGTACGAAGAAGCAGTGCCGGGGTCCTGACCCCTTGACCGGCGGCGGTCGGGAGGGTTCGATCCACCGGCTCCCGGGTCGCCCGTTCTGGCAGGGCCGGGTTCGATCGGTGTTCGACGGCACGTGCGGAGGGTGCGGACATGGCACATAAAAAGGGTCAGGGCTCGAGCCGCAACGGCCGCGATTCCAATGCCCAGCGCCGCGGCGTGAAGCGCTTCGGAGGCCAGGAGGTCCGCGCCGGCAACATCCTCGTCCGGCAGGTGGGGACGAAGTTCCACCCCGGCCGCAACGTGGGCATGGGCACCGATTTCACGCTCTTCGCGCTCGTCGATGGCGTCGTCGAGTTCGACCGCGAGGGCCGCCGGGTCAACGTCGTGGTGGGCGGCTAGCGAGCCGCCAACCGTGTTCGTAGACCGGGTTCACGTCGAAGTGGTCGCAGGCTCTGGTGGCCGCGGCATCTGTAGTTTCCGGCGCGAGAAATACGTGCCGCTCGGCGGTCCCGACGGCGGAGACGGCGGTTCCGGCGGCAGCGTGATCCTCGAGGCCCGCGCGGGGGTGGATTCGCTCTCGGCGCTGGCCCAGCGCCGCCGGTGGAAGGCCGAGGACGGCACGGCGGGCGGCCCTGCCAACCGTCAGGGTGCGCGGGGGGAGGACATGGCCCTGCTCGTGCCTCCCGGCACGCTGGTGATCGACGAAGCCACCGGTCTCGTGCTCAAGGATCTCGCCACGGCGGGCGGGTCGATCGTCGCCGCCCGCGGCGGTGCGGGAGGGCGCGGCAACCTCCACTTCGCCTCGCCGACGAACCGGGCCCCGCGCCAGGCCACGCCCGGCGAGCCGGGCGAGGTGCGCCGGCTCGTCCTCGAGCTCAAGGTGATCGCCGACGTGGGGCTCGTGGGGAAGCCCAACGCGGGCAAGAGCACGCTTTTGTCGCGGCTCTCGCGGGCCCGGCCCGAGATCGCCGACTACGCGTTCACCACGAAGGCGCCGATCCTGGGGATCGTGGCGGTGTCGCGGGACCGCAGCTTCGTGCTCGCCGACCTGCCGGGGCTCATCGAGGGGGCCCACGCGGGCGTCGGCCTGGGGCACGAGTTCCTGCGGCACGTGGAGCGGGCGGGGATCCTCGTCCACGTGGTGGAGCCGTGCCCCATGGACGGGACGGAGCCCGCGGCGAACTACCGGGCGATCCGGGAAGAGCTCGTGCGGTACGACGCCGCGCTCGGCACGCGGCCGGAAATCCTCGTGATGAGCAAGTGCGAACTGCCCGGCGCCGCAGAGGCCCGCGCGGCGCTCGAGCGGGAGGTCGGCCGCGACGTGATCGCGGTGAGCGCGGTGACGGGGCAGGGGCTCGACGTGATGCTGCGGGCGATCGTCGCCGAGATGGACCAGAGGAGGGTCTCGCCGTGAGCGCGGTGTCTCCGGCCGGTGCCCTCCTCGTGGCCGACGTGGGCAACACGCGGATCAAGCTGGCCGCGGTCGCCCCCGGTGCGCCGCTGCCGGCCGTCGGCCGGCGCCAGGACGTCGCCGCGCGCGACATCGACCCGCCGACCGTGGAGCGCTGGCTCGCCGCCGCGGCACCCGGACCGGCCGTCCTGCTTGTCGCCAGCGTCAACGAGGCTGCCGCGGCGCGCCTCGAGGCGCTCGTCACGGGCGGCGCCGCGACCGGCGGGCATTCCATCCACCTGCACCGGATCGGCCACGCCGACCTGCCGATCCCGCTCCGCGTCGATGAGCCGGACCGGGTTGGCATCGACCGCGCGTGCGGCGCCGCGGCGGCAGCCGTCGTGCGTCCCGGCAGGCCGGTGGTCGTCGTGGACTGCGGCACGGCGACGACGGTGAATCTCGTGTCGGCGGCCGGGGAGTTCCTCGGCGGTGCGATCCTGCCCGGGCCCGTGCTGCTCGCCCGGGCGCTCGCGGCGGGCACGTGCCAGCTTCCGGAAGTGGAGGGCTTCGACGCCGCGACCCCGCCGCCGCTGCCGGGCCGCTCGACGGGGGCGGCGATCGCCGCCGGACTCGGCTGGGGGATGCGGGGCGCCGTGGCCCGGATCGTCGCCGAGGGCCGTGCGGCGCTCGGCGGCGACGTCGATGTGATCCTCACCGGGGGCTCGGCCGCCGTCGTCCGCGACGCGCTCCCCGACGCGATCGAGATACCCGACCTCGTCCTCGCCGGCATCGCGCTGGCCGCGGAGCGGCTACTGGGGCGGGCCCGCGATTCGGGATAGACTCTCGTCCGATCGGTCGTCCGTCGTTGATCGGTCGTTCGTCGTTCAGGAACCGTCCCGCTCGTGACTCCCGTCCGCAAGGATTCGCCCGCCGCCGCGTCCTCGGCCGACCGCGCGCGGGCGCTCGCGCTCGCGGCGGCCCGCGTGGCCGAGGAGACCCGGGGCACCGACGTCCGCGTGCTCGACCTCCGCGGGCTCACCGAGGTGGTGGATTACTTCGTCGTGGCGACCGGCTCGAGCCGGCGGCAGATGCACGCCATGGCCGACGAGATCGAGAAGGCCGTGAAGCAGGAACTCCACGACCGCAAGCGCGGCGGCGAGGGCTACGAGGAGGGCCGCTGGATCGTGCTCGACTACGGCGACGTGATGGTCCACCTGTTCGACGCCGAGGCCCGCGAGTACTGGGATCTCGAGCACCTCTGGAGCGACGCCCAGCGGGTGCCCGTGCCCGAAGCGGGGACGGCGGCCCGATGAGCGACGACGGCCCATCCAGCCCGCCGCAGGGCGGCCGCGTCGAGTTCCGCGCGGCCCTGCGGGACTGCTTCCGCACGGCGCTCGACGGGCTCGCGGCCGCCGGCGTCTTGACGCTCTCGCCCGACGAGATGCCGGCGCTCCTCGACCAGGTGCGGCAGACCGCCGACGCGAAGTTCGGCGCCTACTCCGGCACGATGGCGATGGCGCTCGCGAAGCGGGCCGGCCGCAAGCCCCGCGCCCTCGCGACCGAGATCGCCGCGCGGCTGGCCGCGGCCCCGGGCTACGCCGACCTCTTCCAGCCGCCGGGCGATCCGGTGGGGCCGGGCTTCATCAACGTCCGCGTCCGCGACGACGCGCTCGCCGCGGCGGTGGCCCGCGCCGTCTCCGACCCGCGGCTGGGCGTCCGCGGCGTGGCCACCCCCGAGACGATCGTCGTCGACTTCAGCTCCCCGAACGTCGCCAAGCCGATGCACGTGGGCCACATCCGCTCGACGGTGATCGGCGACGCGCTCGCCCGGATCCTCAGGTTCCGCGGCCACAGCGTGATCACCGACAACCACCTCGGCGACTGGGGCACGCAGTTCGGGATGATTCTCTGGGGCTGGAAGCGGTGCCGCGACGACGAGGCCTTCGCGGCCGACCCCACGGCCGAGCTCGGCCGGCTCTACCGGCTCGTGCGGAAGGTGGCCGATGCCAAGCCCGAGGAACTTGCCGCCGACCCCGCGGCCGCGGCGCTCGTCGCGCGGCATCCCGACGCCGGCCGCGAGGTGCTCGCCGAGACGGCACGGCTCCACGAGGGCGACCCCGGGAACCGCGCGCTCTGGGAGCGGTTCATGCCCGTCTGCCGCGCGGAGATCGACCGCCTCTACGCGCGGCTCCACGTCACCTTCGACCACTGGCTCGGCGAGAGTTTTTTCCAGCCTCTG
>JBJTJO010000245.1:0-23399 GCA_046095965.1 Planctomycetaceae bacterium | reverse complement strand
GGTGGGCCAGGAGGTGACGGGGCGATTTGCACCACCCCCTGAGCGAGTGTCGCCAAGGGTCTGGGGTGTGGGGCGGGAATCGATGGCCGGCGTCGCTCTAAATCCGTGTCGTTGCGCGCCTGCTGGAGATGCCCACCATGCCCGTCACGCTCACCTGGACCGGTCACGCCACCTGGCTCGTCGAGACCGGGGCCGGCACGCTGCTCGTCGATCCCTTCTTCGACGAGTGCCCCAACTCCAGCACGCGGTCGGATCGCGTCACGTGTGACGCGATCCTCGTCACCCACGGCCACTTCGACCACGTGGCCGACCTCGTGACGATCGCGAAGCGAACCGGGGCCACGGTGTTCTGCAAGTTCGAGATCGCCCAGGGGCTCGGGAAGCAGGGGGTCGAGCACGAGCAGCCCATGAACTTGGGCGGTTCCGCGGCCGTGCCGGGCGGCACGGCGAAGATGGAACTCGCCTGGCACTCGTCGAGCCTGCCCGACGGCACCTACGGCGGCACCGCCGCCGGCTGGCTGCTCGACGTGGCGGGCGCGCGGATCTACATCGCGGGCGACACGGCGCTCTTCTCCGACATGGAACGCAACGGCAGGCCGCACGAGGGCCGCGGGATCGACGTCGCCATCCTGCCGATCTGCGACCTCTTCACGATGGGGCCAGACGACGCGCTCGAGGCCGTCCGCCTCCTGCGGCCGCGGATCGCCCTGCCGAGCCACTACGGCACCTGGCCGCCGATCGCGCAGGAGGCCGACGCCTGGGCCCGCCGCGTGGCGGAGGCCGGCCTCGCCGACGCCCGCGTGCCCGCGCCGGGCGAGTCGGTCACGGTGGGCTGACGCCGGCCGCCGGCTCCATCGCAGTGCCCGCGGGCGGCACGCGGACCTGCACCTCGTCGCCCGCGACGCGGACCTCGAACACGTCCACCCGCAGCTTCTCGTTGTCGCACCAGGCGCCGTCGCAGGCCCGGAACCGCCAGGCGTGCCAGGGGCAGGTGACGACGCCGTCCACGAACGGCCCGCTGCCGAGCGACGCGCCCATGTGCGGGCAGAGGTCGTCGATGGCGTGGTAGTCCCTGCCGTCGAAGAAGACGGCCACGAGCCGGCCGCCCACCTCGAACGTGCGCCCCTCGCCAGCCGGGATCTCGCCCGCGCGGGCGACCCGGGTGAAGGGGGCGGCGGTGGCGGGATCGTGGGGCATCGCACGTCGGCTCGCGGTGACCGCCGTATGATAGCGGGCATGGACGCAGGGACGCGATCTCGCGGCACGGCACGCATCCGCCTGCTCGTCGCCGACGTGGACGGCACGCTCACGAACTCCCGGCACGAGGTCGCCCCCGTCACCCGCGCCGCCATCGCCCGCGTCCGCGCCGCGGGCATCCGCGTGATGCTGGCCACCGGCCGCCGCTACCGCGACACGCTGCCGATCCACGAGCGGCTGGGGATCGACGACGCCCCGCTCGTCACCGCGTCCGGCGCACTCGTGAAGCGGCCCGCCGACCACGCCACGCTGTCGCGGGCCGCGTTCGCCCCCGGCGTGCTCGCGGGCGTCCTCGGGCGGATCGTCGCCGCCGGCCACGAGCCCGTGGTCTACACCGACAGTTTTGCCGCGGGGCACGACTTCCATTGCCGCGGTCTCGGCGCCGCGCTGCCGGGAAGCGGGGGGCTCGGCGAATACCTCGACATCAACCGACACCTCGCCGATATCCGGCCCGACCTCGCCGAGGCGCCGCCGGACGGCGCGTTCGCGGGCTTCGCGATGGGCCCGCGCGACGCGATGCTCGCGCTCGAGGCCGACCTCGCCGCGGCGTTTCCGGCCGCGCTCTCGACGCACGTGATCCGGAGCCCGCGGTACCGCGACTGGCTCTGCGAGATCGCCCCGGCCGGCGTCACGAAGTGGTCGGGCGTGGCCGCCGTGGCCGGCCGCTGGGGCATCGCGGCCGAGGAGATCTGCGCCGTCGGCGACGACGTCAACGACCTGCCGATGATCCGCGGGGCCGGTCTCGGCGTCGCGATGGGCAACGCCGCCGCCGAGGTGCGGGCCGCGGCCGACGTCGTGGTGGGCACCCACGACGGCACGGGCATCGCCGACGTCGCGGACCTCGTCCTCGCCGGGATTGCCCAGCCTGCGCCCCTTGATGACGTCGGGTCGCGCGGGGCGTGACCCCGGCCGCGGTGCGGCTTGTGACGGCCGGGACGTCCGCCTACCCTCCGCGGCCACTTCCGCCGCCCATCGGACGCGCCCCGCATGGACATCAAGCTGCACCGCCCCCGGGGCGCCTGCGCCACGACCGGCCGCGCGTTCGTGCCGGGCGAGGCGTTCTACTCGGCGCTCGTCCGGGGGGCCGCGGGCCTCGAGCGGATCGACCTCTCCGCCGAGGCGTGGACGGGTCCGCCGGCCGGCGCGCTCGGCTGGTGGCGGTCGTCCTGGCAGGTCGAGGAGTCCGCGGGGCCCGCGCTCGCGCCGGTGGACGTGCTGCTCGACGTCTTCGAGGACCTCGACGGCCGGCCCGACGACGCGGCGCTCCGCTACCTCCTCGCGCTGCAACTCGTCCGCCGCCGCGTGCTGCGGATCGTGGACGCGGCCCCCGGTGCGGAACCGTCCCGCGACCTCGTGCTCGCCTGCCGGAAGCGCGACCGGGAGTACCGCGTGCCGGTGCCTCCCGCGGCCGAGGCCGCGAGCCCCGCGGTGGCCGAGCGGCTCACCGCCCTCGTCTGGTCGGGAGGTGCCGCATGACGAGCGCCCGCCCCGCGCCCGCCGCCCGCGGCGCCTCCCCCGCGGTCCTGCTCGCGCTCGTCGTCGTGGCCGTGGCGTCGAGCGGCGCGTCGTGCCCCCACGCGATCCGCGGCTACCAGGTGGGCACGATGCCGCTGCCGCGCGTGCTGCCGCAGCAGCCGACGCTCGAGCAGGTGATCGCCGCCGTGCACGACAACACCGACCGCGTGCGCAGCCTCGCGGCGCCGCAGGCCACGCTCGCCGTGCCGGGCGTGCCGCGGCTCTCGGCCCGGGTGGCCTGCGAGCCGCCGCGGCGGTTCCGCCTCCAGGCCCAGACGTCGCTCACCGGCCCGGAGCTCGACATCGGCTCGAACGACGACCTCTTCTGGCTCTGGCTGCGGCAGCACAAGCCGCCGATCACGGCCTTCTGCCGCCACGACCAGTACGATCGCTCGGCGGCGCGGCGGCTGTTGCCGATCCGCGCCGAGTGGATGCCCGAATTGCTCGGCCTCGCGCGGTTCCGGCCCGAGGACCTGCACCAGGGCCCGTTCCCGACCGCCGACGGCCGGATCGAGATCCGCAGCCGCATCGTCGCGCCCGACGGCGAACTCTACAAATCGACGATCCTCGACGCGACCACCGGCCTCGTCGCGGAGCAGCACCTGTTCACCGCCGCCGGCGAGCGGCTGGCGAGCGTCCGCACCAGCCGCCACCGCGTCGATCCGTCGAGCGGCGCGACGCTGCCCCACAAGGTCGAGGTGTCGTGGCCGACGTCGCAGGTTGACTTCACGATCGAGCTGAGCGGGATCACCGTCAACGGCGCGAGCGGCGACCCGGGCCAGCTCTGGCAGATGCCCGCCTATCCGGGGTACGAGCCCGTCGATCTCGCCGACCCGTCGATCACGATCACCGCGCCGGCGCAGCAGTAGCGATGAGCGCCGCGGGAGCGCCGGCGGTCAGCCGGCGTCGCGGAGCGCGCGGAGGCGGGCCTTGGCGCGGGACAGCGCCGGGCCGATCGAGCCCAGCGGCATCCCCGTGAGGCGGCTGATCTCGCCGTACGAACGGCCCTCGAGGTGGTGCAGCCGCACGAGCGTCGCCTCGCGGGCGTCGAGCAGGTCGAGCAGGGCCGCGACCTCGTCCCGGTCGGCCGCCTCACCCGCCTCGTCGCGCCCGGCCGCCGGTTCCGGTGTGGCGGCGGCCGTGGCGGACGCCACGGCCGGTCGGACGAGTCCGCGGACGATCACGCGCCGGGCGATCACGGCGAGGTATGTGGCGAGGCTCGCGCGACCGGCGTAGGCCCGGAGGACGGCCGCGTCGGTCCGCAGGCAGGCGAGGATGACCTCCGCCACCGCGTCGTCACGCTCGGCGGCCCCGAGGTCGATGCCACGCCGCGCCGCCGTGCGCGCCGCGACGTGCCCGAAGAGCCGCGCGAACCGGCCGACGAATTCCTCCCACGCCCCCCGCTGTTCGGCGAGGCAGGCCGCGACGAGGCGGAGGTCGTCGGGCGCCGCGGCGGCGGGGGCGTCGGGCTCGGACACGGGTCTGCTCCGCGGCGGGGCGGGCGGCCCGCCGGGTCGATCATAGGCCCTTCCGGGGCGGCCCTCCAACCGCATTCTGGCAGGTGGCGGGTGGCGCCCGCACGAGCCGGCGGCACGTGGGCGGCCGCATTCGTTGACAGCGTTTTCCGGTGGTCCTACCATTCCGCGCTGGTGGGCCTGCGCCCGTCGGGTCCGCCGCTGGAGAAAGCGGCGGCAGTCGGCCGATGGTCAGAGCAGGCCCCGCCCGAGCCGTTCCGTCCGCCCCAGGAGTCCCACGCCATGACCCACGTCGTCGCCGAGCCCTGCTTCGCCTGCAAGTACACCGACTGCGTGGTCGTGTGCCCCGTCGAGTGCTTCTACGAGGGGGACAAGATGGTCTACATCCATCCCGACGAGTGCATCGACTGCGAGGCATGCGTGCCGGAGTGCCCCGTGGAGGCGATCTTCCACGAGGACAACCTGCCGGCCGACTGGAAGCCGTTCAAGGAACTCAACGCCGAGATGGCACCGCAACTTCCGGTGATCACCGAGAAGAAGGATCCTCTGTGCTGAGGCGGTCCACATGTCCCACGTTGCAGCGGATGAGCCGCTGAACGTGGGTGACTCGGGTGGGATGCAGGTGGGGCTGGAACGGACCCGGAGAGGCTGTACACGCCGAACGCGTTCAGCCGAGTTCCGCGAGCCAGTAGGCGGTCTCGACGAAGCTCTTCCAGCTCGCGTACTTCGGGTTGCCGAGCTTGATCGAGAGCAGCGGGCTCCGCTTCGGCTTCACCGGCTGGCGGACGAGGGCCATGCGGGCCTCGTGCGGCGTGCGGCCCCCCTTGCGGACGTTGCAGGCCACGCAGGCGCAGACGATGTTTTCCCAGCTCGTGATCCCGCCACGGCTGCGGGGCACGACGTGGTCCAGCGACAACTCGCTCGTGGGGAAGTGACGACCGCAGTACTGGCAGATGTTGCCGTCGCGGGCGAACACGTTGCGGCGGTTGAAGCGCAGCCCCTGGCGGGGGCTCCGGTCGCAGGCCACGAGGCGGATGACCCGCGGGGCCTGGAGGTCGAAACCCACGCCCCGCACCCAGTCCTCGTCCGGGCCCCGGAACGAGGCCCGCAGGGCCGACAGTTCCCGCCACGAATCGAAGGAATAGGCGGCGTACTGCCCCTCCTCGATGTGCACGACCTCCGCCAGGTGCCGGAACAAGAGCGTCAGCGCCCGCCGCACGTTCGTGATGTGCACGGCCACGAACGAGCGGTTGAGCACCAGCACGCTGAGGCCGAGCGTGCCGGGGATGGCGGGGGCTGGAAGGGCGGCCGCGGTCATGCGCACGAATCCGGTGCCGAGCATCCTCCCGGTGAGGATCCCCTGAAGCCCCGAGTCTACCAGCGGCGGCCGCGGGGCGGCAAACACCTTCGCGACGCGCGGTGGGGTGCCGGCCGGGCGAACGCTTGCCACGGCCGGAGATTGGCGGCACACTCTGGGCTGCGGAGCGAGGGATCGATGCCCGGTGACGCGGGCCGTGCAACGGGAGACGACGATGCTGCATTACTCCTGCGACGTGTGCAAGCGACCCATCGACCCGCGGACGGGCACCCGTCACGTGGTGAAGATCGAGGTGTTCGCGGCGATCGAGGACGAACACGAGTGCGACTGCGACACGGACACCGTCGAGGGTGACGACGCCGATCATCTCGAGGAGATGCAGGACATGCTCGAGCGGCTCGACGAGGTGGGAGACGGCCTCGACGACGAGACGCGGTCGATGCGATTCGACCTCTGCGACGAATGCCGGCGGCGGTTCGTGCGCAACCCGCTGGGCATCAAGCGGGGTAAGAAGCTCGACTTCAGCCAGAACTGACCGACTTCAGGCACAACACCGGCATCCTGCCGGTTTTTGCGTGGCTCGGCGCCGTAGGTGCAGACTGGCAGTCTGCACACGGCGGCCCGCCGACCGGCGTCGCGATGGCCGGAAGATGTGGCGCACCGGATTCCGCAGAGTGCCACTCCGCGGCTACGTCCGGACAGGCCGAGCGGCGATTCAAAGTCCCGGTCGCGGTAGACGTGCCGCGGCGGGTGAGGTGAGCAAGCGAGGGTGACGGGACTCGAACCCGCGGCCTCCAACGTGACAGGCTGGCGCTCTAACCAACTGAGCTACACCCCCGTGGGCGGCCCGCGACCGCACCCCGCCGAAACGGGCCGCGGCCGCGAACGCCTGCGGGCGCTCACCTCGACGGCGGAAGTATACCGCGGCCGCCCGCCGGCGGAAGGCGGACCGAGCGCGCCCGGAAACGCCGGCCGTCGGTCACATCACGCCGCGGCTCGGGTCGTAGCCCTTGCGCTCGGCGATCGCGAGGTCCTGCTCGGCCTGGTTGTCGAGACCCGCGGCCCGGCAGGCGAGGCCGCGATGGTGGTGCATCACGGCGAGGCCGCGGTCGAGCGCCCGCAAGGCCCGGGCGATCTCGACCCGGTTGTCCTCGTGCACCTTGGCGAGGGCGTCGCGCCGCTCCGCCTCCGCGCCGGCGATGGCGAGGTTCAACTCGTCGATGGCCTCGTGGTGGCGGCCGACCAGGTGCAACAAGAAGCCGCGGGTGTCGAGGACCTCGGGCGCGGGGGCGTCGTCGCCCGCCAGGGCCGTCTCGACGTCGGCGAGCGCCGCGGGGAGGTCCCGGCGGACGAGCGCGCGGATGTAGGCCCGGTGGTTGAGCGCCTCCGGATCGTCGTCGTGGGCGAGTGTGACCGCCGTCTCGGCGTCGCGCAGCGCCTCGTCGGGCCGTCCGCGCACGACGTTCACGAGCGCCCGCACCCGGAGCGGTCGCGCGGCCGTAGGGGCGAGTTCGATCGCCCGGGCCGCGTCGGTCGCGGCGCCCGGCGCGTCGCGGGCGTCGAGCCGGAGCATGGCCCGCCAGCAGAGCAGGTCGGCGGCCAGCGCCGCGTCGCCGCCGCTCCACGCCAGGGCCCGGCCCACCTCGCCGACGGCCGCTGTGGGGCGGCCGCGGGCCTCGGAGTCGTATGCCCGCGCGATCGACCAGCGAACCACGACCTCGCGCACCACCGGCAGCACCACCGGCACCCCGATGCCGGGCCCGAGCACCGCCGCGAGCAGTCCGAGCACGACCAACCGCTTGCCGCGGGCCGGCGCCGCCCCGCGGCCCGCCGGTCGGGCGGACGGGCGCCCCGTGTCACCCGCGTCGGGGACATCGAACTCGGGCGGGATCGGAAAGCCGAGCGGGTCGTGTCGCATGCGTTCGAAATCCACCGTGCGGCGGATCGAGGCCTCCCTGACCCGCGTCATGGTATTCTCTCCCGGGCGGTGCGGCGAGCGTCGGGACGGCCCGCGCCGCCATGCCGGCCAACCCACCGGAGCGTTGCGATGCCACTCTTCGAGGTCGAGACGAGCGGACACATCATCATCTCGTGGGCGGCCGACGAGCCTGCCGCCGCGGCGGTCGTCGAGCAGGCCTACCCGGGCGAGACGATCCTGCGGCTCACGCGACGGCCGCGTGACACGTGGGTGATCTCCAAGTCGGCCCTGGGGATCACCGACTCGCGCATCAACCCCTGCGACACGGCCCGGGAGTGCCTGGCCCGCGCGTCGGGGGACAAGGTCCACGCGATCCGGCTCTACATGCACGAGACCGGCGACGACCTCGACCGCGCCCGGAAGGTCATCGAGTCGAACATGGTCATGGGCTGGTGACCCTCCGTCGCGCCGGCTGGGCGACGCGACCGTGCGCCCCGTCACCCGAGCCGATTCGCGCCGAATCGTGGGAAGCCGGACGGGGAAGCGACCGGATCGTCACGAAGTCGGTCTTCGCGGCTCAGAAGTTCTCGGTCGGTGCCGCCGCCTCGAACGACGCCGGCTGCACTCCGGAGGCCGGCTCCGCCCCGAGGCTCGACCGCGTGGAGCGGTAGCTCGACGTGCCACCGGGCCGATACCCCGGGTCGGCCCGCCGGGGCGGCGCTGGCGATGCCGGTGGTGCCGTGGGCGTCGATGGCGCGGGCAGGGCGGCGGCGGGCTGCAGTTCGGCCGGGGCTGCCGGCTGCATCGCAGCCGCGGCGGCCGGGACCGAGCCGGTGGCGAAGCGACTCGTGCCGCTCGCGCCGTAGCGGCCCTCGGCGGCGGCCGGCTGATCGCCCGGCGTCGGCATCCACGTCGGCGCGGCGGCCCGCGCATCGGCGTACCGCTGTTGCGGCGGTTGTTGCGGCGATGTGACCGAGGCTGCTGCCGCGGCGGCGGCCGGTTGGGCGGCGGCCGCCGTGCCCCACGGGGGCGCAGCGGTTGCGGGCGCGGAGGGTGTCGCGGGCGGCAGCGGGTTGCCGGCCGGCGCCGCCTGCGGCGGCACGGCGGCGAGCGCGGGCGACGCCCAGGCCGGGGCGGTCTGCGCCGGCGCGGCGACCTCCGCCGGCACGGGGCCGGAACTCGTCGGGTAGGGGCCGACCTGGGCCGCGATCGTCGCGGGCGCAGCGGCGGGCGTCGCAGCCGGCGATGGTGCCGCGGTGGCCGGAGGCGGCGTGGACCCGTACGTCACGGCAGCCGGTGCGGCCCCCGGGGCGTTCCCCGCCTGCGTGGCAGCGGTGGGCAAGGCGTAGCCCTCGGGAGTGCTCGTCGTAGGATACGGCTTGGCCGTCGCCGAGGGCTTCGTCACGTCACCCGCGAAGGCCGGCGCCGTGGAGAGACGGCTCGCGTCCTCGGGCTTCTGGCCGAAGGTCATCCACGACGGCTTGGTCACCCACGACCCGCTCTTGCAGCCGGCGGCCGGCATCACGAGGCAGGCGAGCGCGGCCAGCAGGGCCGTCTCACGAACGAACGAATCCCGCCTCACGCGAACCGCGTTCATGCCATGGCCTCCGGGTCGGACCTTCTCCGCGGGGGGGAGATAGGAGCCGGCCCGACCCGGAGTCAACGCCAGCCGGATGGGCACTGGCGGTTGGCCGGAATCTGGGGGGTTCACGCGGGCGGCGGGGCCGCCGGCCGTCAGCGGGTGGGCAGCGCCTCGAACCGCTTGCCGACCGCGTCCCAGTCGATGACGTCGTAGATCGCGGCGACGTAGTCGGCCCGCTTGTTCTGATACTTGAGGTAGTAGGCGTGCTCCCAGACGTCGATCCCGAACAGCGGCACGTTGCCGTGCATGATCGGGCTGTCCTGGTTCGCCGTGCTCTCGACGAGCAGCTTGCCGGTCTTGTCGGCCGAGAGCCAGGCCCAGCCGCTGCCGAACCGCTTCATCGCGGCGTCGGAGAGCGACGTCTTGAAGTTCTCGAAGCTGCCGAAGACGCTCCGCACCGCCTCACCGAGGTGGCCGGCCGGCTCGCCCCCCTTGCCCTTGCCGAGCGAGAGCCAGAACAGCGAGTGGTTGGCATGGCCGCCGCCGTTGTTGCGGACGACCGTGCGGATCGCCTCGGGCACCTTGTCGAGGTCGGCGATCAGCTTCTCGACGGGCAGGGCCGCGAGGTCCGCATGGGCCTCGAGCGCCTTGTTCACGTTGTCCACGTAGGCCTTGTGGTGGCGGTCGTGGTGGATCTCCATCGTGCGGGCGTCGATGGAGGGCTCGAGGGCGTCGAAGGCGTAGGGCAGGGCGGGCAGCGCGTAGGCCATGGATGGGGCTCCGGAACGTGGGTGGTCGGTGTCGGGGGGAAGTCGGCGGGATCGTAGCCGACCGCCGACCGACCGGCAAATCGTCGGCCGCCCGCCGCGGCGGCCCGGGCGACCCTGCGGGTGGGCGCGGTCGCACCGGCCGCTCCCGGGGGACCGAACCTGCCGAACCTGCGAACGGTGCGTCCTGCCACGGCACCGGCGCGGCGGCTGAACCCTGACACGGGCGGGTGTCGAAACACTTTCCGGGCCGCCCACGGGTTCGGCATGGATGCCGTCCCGGGCCCCGCGCGACCATGCGCCTCCAACCATCTGCCCCCGGACGGATTCGGGTCTGCCATGTCATCGACCGCGCAGCGGCGCGACCAGCGCCGCAGACTGCTCGTGTCCTGGAACCGTGCCGCAGGGGAGCCCGGCGCGACGCCGGCCGCGTCGCCGGCGCGCCCGGTCGCGGAGTACGCGGCCGAGGCCCACCCCGAGCGGCAGCGCGGCCCGGCCGTCCTTCTGCCGACCGGGCTGGGCGGGCTCATGCTGGCCGCGCTCGTGATCCTCGTCCCGGTGATCGGCACGGCGACGGTGGGCGCCTGGGAGACCCTGGTCGGCCGGCCCCTCGTCGTGCCCGCGGGCCGCTTCGCGCGGTCGCTCGCGGCACTCGCCGCCTGCTGCGATCCGGGAACGGTCGCGTCGCTCCAGGGTTGGCTCGCGCAGGCCTGGCTGATGGTCGCCGCCGCGGTGGCCCTCGTCGTGCGGTTGATGCGCCGGCACCGTCGCGACGACTACCGCGGCCGCTACCGTGCCTGGGGGTGGATGGCGACGCTGCTCGTGCTTGCGGCGCTGGCGGGTTCGGTGCCGGTCGGGCCGCTCGTGGCCGCGACGCTCGTGGATGCCACCGGCATCGTGCCGGGGCCGCAGGGGATCGGCTGGTGGATCGCGGTCGCGGTCACGGCCTGGGTCGTGGTCGCGCCGTGGGCGGTGCTGCCGCTCCACGAACGGATGGGAACGGCCATGTGGCTCGGCCTCGCGCTCCTCGCCTGGGCCGGCGCGGCCGCGGCGGAGTGGCTCGCGGCGGGCCGCGGGACCTGGATCGTGGGCGGCCGGGCGGCGTGGGCGCTGGGCGCGGCGCTCGCCGCGGTGGCGATGCTCGTGGCCGCGCGGTCGGTGATCCGCGAGGTCCGCGGCCAGGCCAGGGTGAAGCCGGGGCCGCGCTCCGCGCAGCCGGCGCGGAAGCCGGAGTCGTCCGGTGCCGGGCCCGTCGAGGACGTGGAGGTGCGGTTCGACGCGGTGACCGAGTCGGCCACGGAGGACGCGGACGACGACGACGAGTCGGCCACGCGGTTCGTGGACGGGTCGGAGCCCGAGCACCGCCACCTCTCGAAGGCCGAGCGGAAGCGGCTCAAGAAGCTCGCGCGGATGAATCGCTCCGTGGCCTGACCGCCGACGGTTGACCCGCGACCGCCGCCGCGTGCATAACGCCGCCCGAGGCCATCGATGACCGTCCGCACCCGCTTCGCGCCGAGCCCCACCGGCTACCTCCACATCGGGGGCGTGCGGACCGCGCTCTTCAATTGGCTCTTCGCCCGGCGGCACGGCGGGCAGTTCATCCTGCGGATCGACGACACCGACGCCGAGCGGAACATCGAGAGCGCGCTCGAGCCGATCCTCGAGGGACTCCAGTGGCTCGGGATCGACTGGGACGAGGGGCCCGGCGTGGGCGGGCCGCACGCCCCCTACTACCAGTCGCAGCGGTCCGCCGGCCACAAGGCGGCGGCCGAGCAACTCCTCGCCTCGGGCCACGCCTACCGCGACTTCGCGAAGCCGGAGGAACTCGACGAGGAGAGGAAAGCCGCGCAGGCGGCAGGCAAGCCCTTCCTCTACAGCCGCCGGTTCGCCGCCTTCGACGGCGCCACGGCGGCACGGTTCGCGGCCGAGGGGCGGGCGAGCGTGGTGCGGCTGAAGATGCCCCGCGCGGGGGCGCTCGTGATCGACGACGCCGTCCGCGGCCGCGTCGAGTTCGCCTGGGAGCGCGAGCAGGACCACGTCATCCAGCGGGCCGACGGTTCCTGCCTCTACCACCTCGCGAGCGTGGTGGACGACCACGACCTCGCGATCACCCACGTGATCCGTGCCGAGGAGCACCTCTCCAACACGCCGCGGCAGGCGTTCATCGCCCTGTCGCTCGGCTACGCGCTGCCGGCCTACGCCCACCTGCCGCTCGTGGCCGAGCCGGGCAGCCGCACGAAGCTCTCGAAGCGGAAGCTCGCGCAATACCTCAAGAACCAGGACTTCAAGCAGATCATGGAGCACGGTCTGCGGATCGCCGAGCGGATCGGCCTCGCGCCCGAGGCCGACACCTTCAATCCCGTGATCGTGGACTTCTACCGCGCCGTCGGCTACCTGCCGTGGGCGATCGACAACTACCTCGCGCTGCTCGGCTGGAGCTACGACGACAAGACGGAGTTCTTCTCGCGCGACGAGCTCGTGAAGCACTTCACGCTCGAGCGGATCAACTCGTCGCCGGCGAGCTTCGACCCCAAGAAGCTGTGGGCCGTGCAGGACCACTACATGTCGGACCTCGCGACCGACGAGAAGCTCGCGCTCATGCTGCCGTTCCTCGTGCGGGCGAAGCTCTTGGCCGACCCGCCGCCGCCTGCGGCGGTTGCGACGGTGCGGCGCGTGATCGAGGCCTCGGGCGACCGGCTCAAGGTGGCGGGCGACATCCTCGCCTACGCCGACTTCTTCCTCGTGGACGAGCCGGCGCTCGACGAGGCGGCCGTGAAGCAGCGGCTGGAGAAGCCGGGCGTCCGCGGCCTGCTGGAGGCGTTTGCGGAGGCCCTGAAGACGGTCGAGCCCTTCGACCCGCCGGCGCTCGAGGCGGCGCTCAAGCAGGTGGTGGAGGCCGCGGGCGTGAAGGTGGGCGACCTCGTCCACGCGGTCCGCGTGGCGGTGACGGGCAAGACCGTCGGCCCCGGCCTCTACGACTGCCTGGCGATCCTCGGCCGCGAGCGGTCACTCGCCCGCCTCGACCGCGCCCTGCCGCGCTGCGGCTGACCGACCGCCGACGGCTCGCGCGTGATCGTTGCGCGGAAGAAGCATCGCGTGCATGGCGGGTCCGTGCGCCCAACCGGCTCGGAGCTGCCCACACCCTCTCGCCGGACGCTCGCCGTCGCCCGCCGGGCGACGGCTCGCTCGGAGACGTCTGCGCTCCGACATCCTGTCTGCGCTGGCCGTCTACGCCGTCTCAAGGGGATGGGCAGCCCCGAGCCTTCCTCGATCATTGCGGGCAAGGCGAGGGGGTGCTCGTGCCCTCGGGCGAGCTATGGGAGCGAGCGCACACCCACCGAGCACCGCGTTTTTCACGTGCTCAGCCCGGCGGATGCGAGCTATCATATGGCGAGTGCCAGCAGATCCTCCCGCCGATCGACCGCTTGGTCCGCGATCCGTGCCCGCCAGGGTGATGGGTCGGCGACGCGGGTGACCCCGAATGGAAATCATTCCATGGGTTGCTCGAATCCGTCGAACGCACGCCTCGTCGCCGTCGCGTCGCTGGTCGCGTCGCTGATCGGGCGGGCCGCCGTCGCCGAGCCCCTGCCGCTCGACTTCAACCGCGACATCCGGCCGATCCTGTCCGAGAACTGCCTGTATTGTCACGGCCAGGACGGCAACAAGCGGCAGGCCGACCTGCGGCTCGACCTCCGCGAGGCCGCGGTCGCGGCGCGGGCGATCGTTCCCGGCGAACCGGGCGCCAGCGCGATCCTCGAGCGGATCCACTCGACCGACCCCGACGTGCTCATGCCGCCCCCGGACTCGAACCGCCGGCTGTCGGAGGACCAGAAGAAGCTGCTCGACCGCTGGATCAGGGAAGGGGCCGACTATGCGGCCCACTGGGCGTTCGTCGCCCCCGTGCGGTCCCCGGCGCCGGAGGTCGAGCGGCCCGACTGGGTGCGGAATCCCGTCGATCGGTTCGTGCTCGCGAAGATCGAGGCGGCGGGGCTCGCGCCCGCGCCCGAGGCCGACCGGGCCACGCTCATCCGGCGGCTGCATGCGGATCTCACGGGTCTGCCGCCCACGCCCGAGGAAGTCGATGCGTTCGTCGCCGATCGCGATCCGCAGGCGTACGAAAAACTCGTGGATCGGCTGCTGGCGAGCCCCCACTACGGCGAGCGGCAGGCGCTGCCGTGGCTCGACGCCGCCCGCTACGCCGACTCCAACGGCTTCCAGCAGGACGGGGACACCTGGCAGTGGGTCTGGCGCGACTGGGTCGTGAAGGCCCTCAATGCCGACATGTCCTTCGACCGGTTTTCCATCGAGCAACTGGCGGGCGACCTGCTGCCCGACGCCACGAACGACCAGAAGGTCGCCAGCGGCTTCAACCGCAACCATCTGCTGAACGGCGAGGGGGGGCGCGATCCCGGAGGAGCAGCGGTTCAACAACCTGTTCGACCGGGTGGACACGACGAGCACGACGTGGCTGGGGCTCACCATGGCCTGCGCCCAGTGCCACGACCACAAGTACGACCCGCTGACGAGGACCGACTACTACGGCCTGCTCGACGTCTTCAACCGGGTGTCGGAGACGGGGGCCCCGACGCAGTTCTCCGCGCGGATCCGCGTTGCACCGCCGGTGCTGGAACTGCCCACGGAGGAGAACACGCGGCGCCTGGCCGAGCTCGAGGCGGAAATGAAGGGCCTCGAGGCCCACGTGGCGCAGTACGACGCCGCGAAGAAGGCCTGCGACGATTACAAGGCCGATCAGATCCCGCGGGTGATGATCATGAGCGACGCGCAGCCGCGGGAGACGAAGATCCTCGACCGCGGCGACTACCTCGCGCCGGTCGGCGAGCCGATCACGTTCCTGCCCCCCGCCGCGCTGCCGCCGCTGCCCGAGGGCCTGCCGCGGAACCGGCTGGGCTTCGCCCGCTGGCTGTTCCTCCCGGAGCATCCGCTCACCGCGCGGGTGCAGGTGAACCGGATGTGGCAGCAGTTCTTCGGCACCGGGCTCGTGAAGACGACCGAGGACATGGGGGTGCAGAGCGAGTATCCGCTCCACATGGGCCTGCTCGACTGGCTGGCCGTCGAGTTCCGCGAGCAGGGCTGGAGCCAGAAGCGGATGCACCGGCTGCTCGTGACGAGCGCGACGTACCGGCAGTCGAGCCGGGTGACGCCCGAGCACCTCGCCCGGGATCCGGAGAACCGGCTCCACGCCCGCGCCGCCCGGTTCCGGATGCCGTCGCCCGTGCTCCGCGACGTGGCCCTGGCGGCTGCCGGGCTCATCGACCTCCGGGTGGGAGGCCAGCCCGTCTATCCGTACCAGCCCGACCAGATCTGGGAGTCGCTCGCCATCACGAAAGAGCGGGACTTCACCTACCCCGCCTCGCACGGCCCCGACCTCTACCGCCGCAGCCTCTACACGTTCTGGCGGCGGACCGTGAGCCCGGCGAACATGTTCGACGCCGCCAGCCGCCAGACCTGCAGCGTCCGCGTGAGCCGCACCTGCACGCCGCTCCACGCCCTGACCACGCTCAATGACCCGACCTGGGTCGAGGCGGCCCGGGTGCTCGCGGAAAAGAGCCTCCATGCCGCCGCCGACCTCGACGGCCGCCTCATTCACGCCTTCCGCCGCATCCTGGGGCGCGCACCCTCGTCATCCGACCTCGATGCCCTGCGCCGCATGCACGCGCGACAACTCGCGATCTACGCAGCGGATTCAGCAGCCGCGCAGCAATTCATTGCCGTCGGCGAAGCCCCGCGCGACGAGTCTCTCGATCCGGCCCGGCACGCCGCCCTGAGCAGCGTCTGCCTGGCCATCCTCAACCTCGACGAGGCGCTGACGCGTGAGTGATCCAAAGCTGAGCGATCCGAGCGCCCCCCCCAGGAGCAACTCATGAGTGAGCTGCTCCGCGAGAACCACGCCCGCGTGACCCGGCGCCGGCTCTTCGGCACGGCCGGCCTGGGCATCGGCTCGGTGGCCCTGGCCGCGCTCGTGCAGCGCGACGCGCGGGCCGCGACGACGCCCGGCGGCATGCCGGGTCTGCCCGGCGTGCCGCACCACGCGCCCCGGGCCAAGCGCGTCGTGATGCTCTGGCAGGGGGGCGGGCCGTCGCACGTGGACCTCTTCGACCCCAAGCCCGACCTCATCAATCGCGGCGGCCAGGACGTGCCCGCGAGCGTCCGCGGGCAGACGCGGCTCTCCACGATGTCGAGCGGATATGCCAAGTGGCCGGTGGTGTCGCCGATCAAGCCGTTCCGGCCGTACGGCGCGTGCGGCATGGAGCTGACCGAGATGCTGCCGCACATCGGCGGCCTCGCCGACGACCTGTGCCTGGTGCGGAGCCTCCACACCGAGGCGGTCAACCACGCGCCGGGCGTGACGTTCTTCCTGTCGGGCTCGCAGGTGCCGGGGCGGCCGAGCATGGGCGCGTGGATGAGCTACGGCCTGGGCTGCGAGACCGACGACCTGCCCGCGTTCGTGGTCATGACGTCGAGCGACAAGGGCAAGTCCTGCGGGCAGCTGTTCTTCGACTATTACTGGGGCAGCGGCTTCCTGCCGAGCCGCTTCCAGGGGGTGAAGTTCAGAAACACGGGCGACCCGGTGCCGTACCTCGCGAATCCCGCGGGCGTCAGCCGGGAGGCGCGGCGGGCGCTGCTCGACGACCTGGCGGCGATGAACGCCGCGCACCTCGCCGACTACGGCGACCCGGAGATCGACACGCGGATCGCGCAGTACGAGATGGCCTACCGGATGCAGGCCAGCGTGCCGGACCTGGTGGACTTCGCCGACGAGCCGCAGCACGTGATCGACCGCTACGGTCCCGACGTCAGGACGAAGGGCACGTTCGCCTCCAACTGCCTCGTCGCCCGGCGGCTCCTCGAGCGAGGCACGCGGTTCGTGCAGCTCATGCACGCCGGCTGGGACCAGCACAACAACCTGTTCACGAAGCTCGAGGAGATGTGCCGCGACACCGACGCCCCGAGCGCGGCGTTGATCCATGACCTCAAGGACCGCGGCCTGCTCGACGACACGCTCGTGATCTGGGGGGGCGAGTTCGGCCGCACGCCGTTCGGCCAGGGCGACCCGAACGATCCCCGGGGCCGCGACCACTTCGGCAGGGCGTTCTCCTGGCTGCTGGCCGGGGGCGGCGCGCGGCCGGGCCACGTCCACGGCTCGACCGACGACTATGCCTGGAACATCACGGCCGACCCGGTGCACGTCCACGACATGCAGGCCACGATCATGCACCTCGCGGGCATCGACCACACGAAGCTCACCTACCGCTACCAGGGCCGCCAGTTCAGGCTGACGGACGTTCATGGGCACGTGGTGAAGGGGATCATCACCTGACGCCCTCGCCACCACGAAGTCAGGACGGCGAAAGCATCCGCCGCAGTTCCGCCGCCAGCTTTCCGGCTTCATCGACGATCGCTCGGCCGGTCTCCGCGTCCAACATAAACAGGGCGGCATAGACCGAATTTGTCCGCAATTCCGCGAGCCGATCGAAGACACTGCCCCAGCGGCGGTCGAGGCGGCCGGCCTGGATCAATCGCTCATGAAGGGCGGAACGCAGTGCCGAGTGGCGTTTCAGCGTCATTCCCTCCTGCAGAAAGATCGCCGTGAGCAGATGGAAGCAGGCGTAGTAGGCGTGATCCGCCGCGAGTTGCGGCACACCGGCATCGAGTTCGCGTTCGGCTGCCGCCAGTCGAATCCGGGCCCGCTCGATCGACCAGGCGATGACGTCGGCGCGGGCTTCGTCCGGGCTCATCGCGATACGGGATCCGGCTGCCGGTCATCCCGGCTACTGGAAGGCAGCGGCACGTCCACGCCGTCGCGGTCGATATCCTCGCGGATGCCCAGCACCTGGTAGACGCCGTGATACCACTCGTCCGAGGTGAGCCGCAGCGGGCTGATGATGCAGTGGTGGCGATGCTGCACCGGTTGCAGGAGGTCGGTGACCCGAAAGCCCTCCGCGACGGTCAACGGCCTCGAGGTGAGAATCAGCAGGTCGATGTCGCTGTCGGGCCGGTCATCGCCTCGCGCTTTCGAACCGTAGAGCACCAGACGTTCCACCGGGAGGTGTTCGGCGAGAGTCCGCGCCGCTTCGAGCACGGCCGCACGGTCAGCCAGGCTCAAGGGCAGCAGTGCGAATTCGGCGGTTCCGGGCATGGGACACACGGCTCGATCGACAATGGTGGTTCACGCACTGAGAACAATCGTACAGTGTATCGATGCGTTGCACGCCGGGTCAACGTGCTCCGACCTGCCGGATATCGACAGCGGCGGAAATCCCGTCGCCCGTCCCATTCCCCGGCCGTCGATGGCCACGTCGTCCAACGGCTCACTCGGCCAGCGAAACCCGGACGACCTCGCGGTCGTTGCGGACGACGATCGCGCGATTCGCGTAGGCCGGTGGGCACCACACGACGTCGCGGCCGAAGGCCACGTTCGTGGGTTCGAGGAGGTGGCAGCGCGAGAGCTCCTCGTAGCCCTGCGGCGTGAGCTTCGCGATCACGAGCTGCCTCACGCCCGCCGCCTCGAGGATCGACGGCGGCACGTAGCCCTGCTCGGGCGCGGTGCCCGTCCGCCAGATCTCCCGGCCCGCGGCGAGGTCGAAGGCCGCCGCGTGGGCCACGTCGGTGCCCACGATGCACACCAGCCGGTCGCCGTCCACGAGCGGATGGCTCGCCCAGCCCCAGAGGGCGGCCTTCGTCGCGTAGTCCTTCTCGAGGTCGCGCGCCCACACGACCTTCCCGGTCGCGACGTCGAGGCAGAAGAGGTTCCCCTCCGCACCGAGCGTGTAGACGCGGCCGCCGTGGACCGTCGGCGTGCACCGCGGACCCGCGGGATACGCGATCGTGTAGGTGACCGGATACTCGTGCCTCCAGAGCTCCTTGCCCGTGGCCTCGTCGAGACAGAGCACCCGCTCGGTGCCGGTGGACGGCTTCCGCTCGAAGTTGGCGAGTTTCACGTCGGCATCGGTCACGTAGTCATGGACGAACACGCGGCCATCCGCCACCGCGACGCCCGCGTAGCCCCCGGCCACCGGCGTCCGCCACGACACCTTCGGTCCAGCCGCGGGCGGCCACGGCGCAGACCGTGACCGCGAGAACGATCCGCACGGTGCGGCGGGGCCGGGGAGTGGTCATGCCGAGGCTCCGTGGGGAGGCGATATCGTACCGAAATCCGCACCGCGACCGCGCAGGGCGGGCGTGCATGGACCGCTCATGCCACCCGCCGTACATTCGCGTGCAGTTCCTTCGATCTGCCCGCCTCACCGGAGAGTTGCCTCATGCCCCTGCTCGTCGTCGGTAGCGTCGCCCTCGACTGCGTCGAGACACCCACCGACCGGCGCGACGACGTCCTCGGCGGCTCCGCCGTGTGTTTCTCCTACGCCGCGAGTTTCTTCGCACCGGTGCGGATGATCGGCACCGTGGGGGAGGATTGGCCGGCCCGGCACACGCGGTTCCTCCTCGATCGTGGCATCGACACCAGCGGCATCGAGACGATCGCCGGTGGCAAGACGTTTCGCTGGCGCGGGCGATACCTGCCCAACATGAACGACCGCGAGACGCTCGAGGTCCACCTCAACGTGTTCGGGGAATTCAAACCGAAACTCGCGCCGTCGCACCAGGACAGCCGGTTCGTGTTTCTTGGCAACGCCTCGCCGACCACGCAGCTCTCGGTGCTCGATCAGGTGCCGAACGCCCGACTCACCGTGGCCGACACGATGGACTTGTGGATCAACATCCAACGCGACGAACTCGCCGCGCTGCTGCGCAGGATCGACGGACTGGTGCTCAACGATTCCGAGGCCAAATTGCTCGCCGAGGACGAGAATCTCGTCCGTGCCGGCCACGCCGTGCGTGCGATGGGACCGAAGTTCGTCGTCATCAAGAAGGGTGAGCACGGGGCGATGTTCTTCAGCGAGCACGAGATGTACGTCATGCCGGCCTATCCGACGCCGCGGGTCGTCGATCCGACCGGGGCCGGCGACAGTTTCGCCGGGGGCATGATGGGGCACCTGGCGGCCCTCGGCCGCTTCGACCCGCAGGCGCTCAAGGAGGCGCTCGCCTACGGCGTGGTGACCGCCAGTTTCACCGTGGAAGACTTCAGTCTCGACCGGTTGCAGGGGATCAACCGCGCCGACCTCGACCGCCGGCTGGTGGACTATCGCCAGATGCTGACGTTTTGACGGGCTGACGGGCTGCCGGGGGTTCCGCCGTGGCACTGCGGGTGATCTCGCGGCCATCCCCGGCGCCGAGCCTCTTCCGTGCTCGTTGGCCTGCTGTGCTCGTTGGCCCGGCGTGCTGGCTGGCCCGGCGTGCTGGCTGGCCTCCCATGCTGGCCTGCCGTCTTCGCTTCACGGCATCGGCCCCGCCTCACGGCCCGTTCGGCCTCGCATCACCCTGTCGGCCGACCGGCGCGAGCCAGCCCGGCTTGAAACTGTGCTTTTCCTGTTGCCTTTCCCGCCAAGCCCCGATACTATACAAGTATTCAGTATTCGGTTCCGGGGCGAATCGTTCGATTCATGGTGGCGATGCAGCCACCCCGACGACGAGCCGGGAAACGTGGGAGGCAGGTGCCATGGTTTCGGGTACGGCAGGAGCGAACGGACGGATGGCCAGGGAATCGAAAGACGCACGCGACGGTTCTGGGAAAGACGGTTCTGGGAAGGACGGCTCCGGGAAGGGTTCGGCGGGGCGAAAGGCAGCCAAACCGGCCCCCTCATCGTTCCTGGACGAGAATCCGGCACTGCGCAACGCCCTATCGCAGATTGAAAAGGAGTTCGGCGCAGGATCGATCATGCCGCTGGGCAGCGATGTGGCGACGCCGATCGAGGGCATCTCCACCGGAAGCCTGTCGGTCGATCTGGCCCTCGGAGGCAAGGGGCTGCCGAGAGGCAGGATCATCGAGGTCTTCGGGCCCGAATCGAGCGGCAAGACAACGCTCGCGCTCCATGCGGTCGCCAGCGCCCAGCGAGCGGGCGGCATCGCCGCGTTCATCGACGCCGAGCACGCGCTCGACCCGAGCTGGGCCAAGAAGCTCGGCATTTCGCTCGAGACGTTGCTCGTGAGCCAGCCGACCAGCGGCGAGGAGGCGATGCACATCGCCGAGATGCTCATCAAGTCGAACGCCGTCGACATCATCGTCATCGATTCCGTGGCGGCGCTCGTGCCGCAAAAGGAGCTCGATGGCGAAAGAGGTGACTCGTTCGTGGGGCTTCAGGCGCGGCTGATGAGCCAAGCGATGCGGAAACTCACCGGCGCCATCGCCAAGAGCAAGACCTGCGTCGTTTTCATCAACCAGATCCGGGAAAAGATCGGCGTCATGTTCGGTAGTCCGGAAACAACGCCGGGTGGCCGTGCCTTGAAGTTTTACTCGTCGTGTCGGATCGACGTCCGCCGCATCGGCACGCTCAAGGACGGCGAGGACGTGGTCGGTCAGCGTGTCCGTATCAAGGTAGTGAAGAACAAGGTCGCTCCGCCATTCCGTGTCGCGGAGTTCGACATGATGCACGCCGACGGGATCAGTGTGGAGGGTGATCTGCTCGATCTGGCGATCGCCGCCAAACTCGTCGACAAGACCGGCACCTGGTTGCGGTATGGCGAGACGCACCTCGGACAGGGCCGGGAGAAAGCGCGGATGTTCCTTCGTGAGAATCCGGCGACGGCCGAGGAGATGCGGGCGAAGATCCTCGCCAACAAGGACGCAGTGGTAGCCGTCGAAGGAGAGTCGAGCGCAAGCGAGGAGTGACCCCCCCGCCGACGGCGCGGGCGTCGCCGTCGCAAGGCGCCGTGACTCCGACCGATGCATCGGTGGCTCGCGATCGGCCAAAGGCATTGCCACCCTTTCGTTCGCCGCCCTTCCGGTCGCCGCCCATGCGTGGCCGACCCAAGCGGCCACGTGTGGGCGGTGGTGTTTGGCGGCGGCGTTTGGCGGCGTCTTCGCCAGCGTCGGATGAGCCGCTGCCGAACGGCCGTGTATAGTGTCGCCGCTGCGGCGTTTTACCGTCGCGAACCGTCCTGGGAGCCGACCGCGACATGAAGGCCGACGATCTCCGTGAAGCCTATCTGGCCTTTTTCGAGTCGAAGGGCTGCGTCCGTCGCCCGAGTGACGTGCTCGTGCCGCGTTGGGATCCGTCCGTGCTCTTCACCCCGGCGGGAATGAATCAGTTCAAGGACCATTTCCTCGGCAAGTGCAAGCTGGATTTCACCCGCGCGACCACCTGCCAGAAGTGCCTGCGGACCGGCGACATCGACAACGTCGGCCGCACGCCACGCCATCACACGTTCTTCGAGATGCTGGGGAACTTCAGCTTCGGCGATTATTTCAAGCGCGAGGCGATTCACTGGGCCTGGGAGTTCGTCACCGCCCGTGACTGGCTCGGCATTTCGCCGGAACGACTCTCCGTCACCGTCTACCAAGACGACGACGAGGCCTACCGGATCTGGTCGGACGAGATCGGCCTGCCGGCGGCGAAGATCACCCGCATGGGCGAGGACGACAACTTCTGGCCAGCCGGTGCCCCGACCCAGGGCCCCGACGGCGTCTGCGGGCCGTGTAGCGAGATCTTCTACCGCATGCCCGACGGCAGCGACGTGGAAATCTGGAACCTCGTGTTCACCCAATTCAATCGCGTCGGCGCACCGCCCGACAATCTCCGTCCACTGCCCAGCCGCAACATCGACACGGGAATGGGATTGGAACGCACCGCGGCGATGCTGCAGGGTGTCGACAGCAATTTCCACATCGACATTCTCCGGCCACTCGTCGACGCGGTCGCCGCGGTCTGCGGCCGGCACTACCACGCCGGCGACGACGACGGCCGCCGCATGCGTCGGATCGCCGACCACGTGCGTGCCTGCACCTTCGCGATCCACGAGAACGTGCTTCCGGGGAACAACGAGGAGAAGTACGTCGTCAAACGACTCCTCCGCCGGGCCGTGCTCGACGGCCGGCAGATGGGGATGAAGGACCCGTTCCTCCACCTCTTGCCGGGCACGGTGGCCGAACTGATGCGGCGGCCCTATCCCGAACTCGCCGAGACGGTCGAACGCGTGGCGAGCGTGATCAAGCGCGAGGAAGAATCGTTCCTGGCGACGATCGACGGCGGCCTGCAACGTATCGAACGACTGTTCGCCGCCGTGGATCGCTCCGGGTCGGCGCTGGTGAAGGGAGCGGATGCCGCCGAACTCTACACCACTTACGGATTCCCTCCCGAACTGCTCGAGACGCTGGCGGCGGAGCGCAACTGTGCCTTCGACTGGACCGGCTTCCGTGACGCGATGGAGGGGCACGGCAAACTGTCGGGCGCCGGCTCGCGTGTCGAGGTCTTCACCTCCGGTCCGCTCGATTCGCTCAAGAAGGCGATGCACGGCTCCGACTTCATCGGGTACGAGAGCGAACGGGGCGAAGGCAAAGTCATCGGCATCATCGCGCACGATCGGCTCTGCGACACGCTGCGCGGCGACCTCCGTGAGCTCGACGGCTGCACGGGTGAGCGCGGAGACGGCGTCCCCGCGTTGGTGACGGTGGTGCTCGATCGGACGCCGTTCTACGGCGAGTCGGGCGGCC
>JBJTJO010000244.1:0-7303 GCA_046095965.1 Planctomycetaceae bacterium | reverse complement strand
TGCGTCCGCGGACCCGTCCCAAGTCCGGATCCAGGGCAACTACCTCGGTGTTTCTCTCAATGGGACGACCGCGCTATTCAATAAGTTGGGGAACATCGGGGACTTCAATGCTGCCCCCGCCTTCAACGCTTCGGTCGTGGGCCAGTACGCTCCTGCCGCTGGAACGTACGTCCGGTCAGGGGCGAAGGTGACCGTCACGCTGGCGCGGCACGGCCAGGCGACCGGTCAGACGTTGTGGCTCGCGTTCAGTGCTGGAACGGGCACCGCGCCGGTCGCGAAGCAATACGCGATCACCGTGATCGACAACGACACGTTCTCCGTTACGGTGCCCACGGGTCCGGCCGGGAGCGGGCTGGTGACCGTGATGAACATGCTGCGGATCACGATGCCAGAGAATCACGGGTTGCTGTCAGGCCACAGGTTGTGGCTAGAGTTCACCAACGCCTCAGGTTCCAAGCCGGCGAGCCAGGCGCTCTCGATCGGTCGGGTAAGTCAGAGTGATTTTGTGGTCGTGGTGCCGAGCACGGCGATGCCCACGTTCGGCTCAGGAACGGTGGCGGTGAAGCGGTATGGTGGCACGAAGGCACAACTCGTGGCCACCAACCAGCGGGATTACGAAGGGAACTTGCATGGTGTGTCTTCGGTGGGCAGCACCACCGGAGGTACAGGGACGGGGGGCGTTATCCCATCCGCGCCGACGCCCGGCCGCCCCGTTCTCGGTCCGCCGCGTACTTGACAGGGTGCGGTTTGCGACGGACAGCGGGCCCATGCGGCACCGCCACAGGGGTTATGATCACGGCGGAACCGTCACGGTCATGACGGGCGGTGCGTCGCCCGTCACGTCGGCCGCCACGGTGCCCTTGGTTCCGGACACGCTGAACAGGCTAGTGACGTTGAACGTGCCGTTCGACGATCCTCCGAAGATCATTGCCGCGTTCGTGCCGGGAGCCACGGCCGATGACACGGTCGAGAACGTGAGATCCAGCGGGCCACTGTCGATAATCTGAACCGCAGGCAGGGTAGTTGCTGCCGCGGTGATTGTATTTGTGTCGGTGGACGTGATCGGTCCTGAGTTGTTCGCCTGGAAGCCGATCGCGGTTGAGTTTGCGAGTGTGATGTTGAGGTTCGAGAACGTGGTCGCGCTGGTCGGCGAGTCGTTGATCAAGACACCAGCCGACGACGCGCTGTCAATCGTCAGGTTGTTGAACGCGAAGTCGCCACCGCTGTTGTTGTTGATGAGGATGCCTTGGGCACCGGCACTCGTGATCTGTGCGCCCTGCACCAGCACGGATCCGCCCGAGTTGCCGATGATCTGAATGCCGTCACCGGTGTCGATGAACGGTGATCCCGGCGGCGAGAGGAGGGTCACGGATCCGCCGGCGATGTCGGAGACGTTCAGCAGAAAAGATGACGGACCTGCAGCAGCAGGCCTCGCGTTGGTGATTGGACCGGAGTAGGTGAAGGTCGGGGCGCCCCCTTCCACGGTGATCGCGGCCCCTGCTGTTGTTTTTTGGATGCCCGAGCCCGCGCCGGCCGTGATGACGGTCGTCGCGTTGTCGTTGATCACGCCGATTGCAGCCTGGGCGTTGTTCGTCAACGACACATTGTCGATGTTGATCGCGGATGCATTCGTGTTTTTGGAGAGACGGATTCCCTGGCCACCGTTGTCGCTGATCTGGTTCGGCACTGTGCTGCCTGCGGGCGCGGATCCGACCGCCAGGTTGACCGTGGCACCGTCCGTGTTGGTAATGTTGACGAGCGGGCCCGCAGAGCTGCCCTGCGGCACGACGTTCGTGATGCCGCCCTGATAGTCGACCTGTGGGCCACCGACCGGGCCATTTCCATCCACCTCGAAGCCGACCGTCGTCATGTTGGCGATCTGGGTGTCGGTGAAGGCGATGGCGCCGCTCGCATCTTTGACGATCACGCCCGACTGGCCGGCCTGCGTGCCGTCGCTCGCGATGATGACGTTATGAACCTCCGTGGGCTTGCCGCCCGGGAACGCCGTGGATGGTAGTCCAGTGAGGTTTCCCGTGGCCTTGATGCCGATATTGGAGCCCGTAATTTGAAAGTTGGCGACCGTCGCGCCTCCCGCGGTCGCTCCGTCGATGAAGACGCTCGTGCCTGCGGGGTTTGACAGCAACGGCCGCTGGCCGCTCGTGTCGGAGGCGATGTTGTCGAGGCCGCAGTTCACGGTGGGAAGGAGGAACTGGGTCCCGTTGCCGATGAGATACTGGTTCTGGTTCAGGAAACTGAACTGCGTGTCGTAGCCCGTCGCCGTCCCGTCGCCCCGGTCCACGAAGAAGATCGTCCAGGGGTTGCCGGCGAGGCCGCCGGCGGCGGAGGGCGTGTCAGCCGCCGCGAGTGTGTTGTAGGGCCGCTCGACGGTGCCGTCGCCGCCGGCCGGCGCGGAATTGTCGATGTGGACCACCCGCCAGGGCTGGTTGCCGTTGTCGGCATTGAGGGCGACGATCGGCGTCTGGTGGGCGCGGACAATGTGCTCGTTGCGCATCATCGGCTGCTCCATCTGGTCGGGCACGTTGCGCCGGCGGCTGCCACCCATGCGGTAGGTCAGCCGGGCGAAGCCCGTCCAGTCGAAGTAGCTGTCGTTGTTGGCCTGGAGCGAAAAGTCCCAGTTCTTGAGGAACGTCATGTCGAGCCGGGTGTAGACGCCGCCGAACCAGGGCACGACGCCCTGGCCCGAACTCGGGCCCTGCCACCAGTCGTAGCGCACGTTGCCCAGCGCGTAGCCGCCCACGCTGATCATGCCCGACCAGTCCGCGAGCGCGGGGATGTAGGCGCCGACCTCGAGATCGGCGCCGCCGAGCGCGGCGTCGAGGCCGTTCCGGCACATGACGAAATTCTGGTAGAAGGGGAAGTTCGGTGCCCCCGCGGTGTAGGCCGTCGTGCCCACCGGGATGTAGCCGTTCGAGCGGAAGTTGCCGTAGTCGGTCAGCCACTCGCCGCTCACGCCCACCTGGTTGTAGGTGTGGCCGAACTGGCCGAACTGGGCGGTGCCGAGGGCCCCGCGCGTCGGGTACTGGTTCAGGTCGCCGTCGTAGTCCCAGTAGATGCCCACGCCCAGGAGCGTGCCGCCGAGGAACTGCTTGCGGACGGCGCCGACGTTGGAGAAGAAGCCGCCGTATTCGGAGAGGTGGCCGCGGAGGTCGGCCGACCAGAAGCCACCGAGGTCGTCCTCGGCGAAGGGCACGAAGCCGCCGAGCGTCATGTAGCTGCCCTGGTAGCCGAGGCCGCGGTCGGCCGCGTTGACGCCGTAATAGAGGTAGCCCGGCCCGTTGGCGTCGAGGTTCTTGAAGCCCTGCACCGCGCGGTTCACGAGCCCGCCCGTCGGGGCCATCGCCGACTGGCCCATCTGCGCCTCGGCGAACGACGGCGCCAGCGACATCCCCGCCGTGAGCGTGGCGAGGGTCAGCGCCCGCCGCGCACGGAGCCGCCATGCGGCCGCCCGGCGGCGGATGGACCGGATCCGTGCGGCAGCCCGTTTCCCGAGGCGCTTGGCGGCAGTCGGCTTGCTCATCGGAGTCACATCCCTGGCGTGGGCCGCACCCCCGGGCGGGTCTGCACCCGCGCCGGAAATCCGGCATGATCGTCAGGAGTGATCGACTCCCCCGGACCCGATCCATGAGCATTTCCCGCAGACGGCCCGGGACCGCCAAGGCCGCCGGAAATTGCCCGGCTTGCCAGGCCTGCCGGGGTTCGGCGAGCCGCCGTGGCGTCACTCGCCGACGCGGAACCGGCTGACCGTCTCGGTCAGGCCGGCCACGGCCGAGACCATGTGGCCGGCGGCGTCCTTGAACTCCGTCAGCGCGTCGCCCGCGGCCCGGGTGCCGTCGGTGAGCGTCGCCAGGGCCTCGGTGATCTGCTGGGCCCCCGCGGCCTGCGACTGCATGCCGAGCTTCACCTGCTCGAAGCGGTCGGTGAGGCCATGCACCTTGTCGATCACGTCCGCGAACCGGGCGCTGATGGCCGCCACGCGGTCCACGCCGGTTCGCACCTCCGCCGTGAACCGCTCCATCTCCCCGACCCCCGCCGCCACCGCCTGCTGCATCTGCTCCACGAGCCGCTCGATGTCGAGCGTGGCCACGGCGGTCTGGTCGGCGAGCCGGCGGATCTCGCGGGCCACCACGATGAAGCCCTGGCCGTGCTCGCCCGCCTTCTCGGCCTCGATCGCGGCGTTGATGGAGAGGAGGTTCGTCTGGTCGGCCACCTTCGTGATCGTCGTGACCACCATCGTGATGTCCTCGGCCCGCTGGCGGATCGCCGCCAGCCGCTCCGAGAATTCCGCGGTGGACCGCTCGAGCACGCCCATCGACTCGCCCACCTCCGCCAGGCCCTCGCGCCCCGCGTCGGCCACCTGGGCCGTCTCGGCCGCCACGCCCGCAACGTCGCCCATCGTGCCGAGGAGCTCGCGGCCCGTGGCGGCGATCTGCCGGCTGGCGACGGCGGCCTCGCCCGTGCTCGCCCCGAGCGACGCGATCGCCGACTCCTGCTGGCGGCCTGCCGCCGCGAGCTGCCGGGCGGTGGCGTTCAGGTCCACGCTCGCCTGCTTCACCTGCGACACGATCGCCCGCAGGTTCGCGGTCATCGCCCCCACGTCACGGAGCAACTGGCCGGTTTCGTCGCCGCCGCGCATGTCGATGCTGCCCGAGAGGTCGCCCTGGGCCACGCGGCGGGAGGCCGCCACCGCCCGGCCGACCCGGCGTGCGAGGTTGCCCGTGAGCCAGGCCATGAGGCCGAGGACCCCGGCCATGCCGGCCGCCGCGATCGCCGCCGACGCGAGGAGCGGGCCACGCACGCGGCCCACGAGGTCGGATTCGGGCATCTGCATCACGACCGTATAGTCGCCGGTGGGCACGCGTGCGGCGGCATGGAGGCAGGGCGCGCCGGTGAGCGGGTCGGCGGCCCGCACGATGTGATCGAGCGTGGGCGCGGCGTGGAAGTCGCCGAGGATTCGCGCGTAGGGCGTGTCGGCGATCGGCTTGCCGCGGAGGTCCGCCGTGCGGGACGTGCCGGCCACGATCCGGCCGTCGCGGCCGACGACGAAGATCTCGACATTCCAGCCCGCGGTCTTCTGCCGCCGTTGCTCCGCGTCGAGGCCGGCCGCGAGGCGGTCGAGCCGCCGGTCCTCGCGCGGGCCCCGGCCAAGGCCGGCCTCGGCCGGCTCGGTCGCCGGGGACGTCGTCACCGCCTCGAGCATGCTCCGCTCGATGTCGGCCGCGACCACCGTGGCCCGGTCACGGACGACCTCCGCGCCGAAATCGAGGAGCAGCGACCGCATCCGCAGGTAATTGGTCGCGAGCACCACGGCGAGGATCGCGACCGCCGGCAGGATGCCAAGGACGAGGACGCGGGTGCGGATGCCGAGTCGGGGAAGGCGCATGGCTGATGCAGATCGAATGGAAACGGAACGGTCGTGTCCTGACCTCCCTCTCCCTTTGGGAGAGGGTTGGGGTGAGGGTGCTTCGGCCGCGCCACCAGGGCACCCTCACCCGGCCTGCGGCCGGCCTCTCCCCGGGGGAGAGGCGGATGGCGACGCGCGAGCCGAACGACGGTTCAAGCCGAAAACCCTAGGTTACCCACGAAACGGCGCGGGCTCGTGCGGGCGGCGAAAAACCGGCGCATGCCGTATAACCGGGTGTTCCGCCGCCCCAATTCCCGCCCATGTCCTGGCACCTCCAAGCCTTCGACGCGCTGCTCTTCGACTGCGACGGCACGCTCGCCGACACGATGCCCGCCCACTTCCGGGCGTGGATCCGAGTCACGTCCGCGCACGGGATCGAGTTCGACGCGGAGCGGTTCTACGCATTCGCCGGCCGGCCCACCCGCGACATCGCGGCGACGCTCGCCCGCGGGGCGGGCCTCGACATCGACGTGGACCGGGCCGCGGCCCTCAAGGAGGAGACGTTCCTCGCGCAGCTCGACGCCGTGCGGCCGATCGATCCGGTCGTGGACGTGGCCCGGCGGGCGCGGGGCCGCGTGCCGACGGCCGTGGTCACCGGCGGCTACCGGCAGGTGTGCCTGAAGATCCTCGCCCACGTCGGCATCGCGGAGGCCTTCGACACGATCGTGGCCAGCGAGGACACGGCGCGGCACAAGCCCGACCCCGACCCGTTCCTGGAGGCGGCGCGGCGGCTCGGGGCCCGGCCGGAGCGGTGCGTCGTCTGGGAGGACAGCGACCTGGGAATCGAGGCGGCCCGCCGCGCCGGGATGACCTGGATCGACGTCCGCTCCTTCCACGAGCCGGCGCGGCTGTCCGCGACCGCCTGACCGCCGCCGGACCCTGCCGGTCGCGCGGGTCGTGCGGCCCGCGAGGCGGAACGTCAAGGAGGTCTTTTCCATGGGGGCGGGGCGGGGGCGGGCGGCGCAAGCCGGCAACGGCCGCGTGCCGATCCTCCCCGGAGCGGCTCGGGCCGGGAGCCGCCTGACGGCGGGAGCGTCGGTCATGATCACTCATCACAGCGGCCTGCCAGCGCCGTCGTCGCGGACCGCGACGCCGAACCAGGATGCCGACCAGGAGCGGGAGCGGCTGCGCCGCGAACTGCTCCGCCGGATCATGGACCGCGAGGCCCGCCGCCGGGCCCTGCGAATCGCCCCCCGCTGACCGGCGCCGGCCCGGCGCGAAGCCGGGCGGGAGAAGACCATGCGACGCGCGTGCCACGCGAGCCTGCTCGCCGCGGCCTGTCTCCAGGCCGTGGTCGGTGCTGCATTGGGCCAGGGCTTTCGCGCGGCGCCGGCGGGCCCCGCCGCGGTCACCTGGGATCCGGCCGCCGTCGCCGACTATCTCCTCACCGGCCAGCCGCCGCATCCGGCGGTGGCGCGGATCATCTCGCCCGAGGGGGGCGGCACGTCGATGGGGTCGGGCGTGCTCGTGGACGTCAACGGCGCGCAGGGGCTCGTGCTCACGAACTGGCACGTCGTCCGCGACGCCAAGTCGGCGGTGCTCGTGCAGTTTCCCGACGGCTTCCAGTCGGCGGGCACGGTCGTCCGCACCGACGAGGCCTGGGACCTGGCGGCGATCGTGGTCTGGAAGCCGCCGGCCACGCCCGTGACGCTCGCGGCCGCCGACCCCGCGCCCGGCGAGCGGCTCACCATCGCCGGGTTCGGTCGCGGCGCCTACCGCGAGCAGACCGGCCCGTGCACCGACTACTTCTCGCCCGGCGCGGGCTACCCGAAGGAGTTTGTGGAACTCGACGCGGCCGCGCGGCAGGGCGACTCCGGCGGTGCGATCTTCAACGAGCGGCGCGAGCTTGCGGGCGTGCTCTTCGGCCAGTCCGAGGGGCGC